>JAFVDC010000022.1 GCA_017478685.1 Bacteroidales bacterium
ATAGAATATCTTCTTCATAACCCTTCCTCCTCTAATCAAAATCACCGTTGCCATAAACGTTTCCGCTGTTGCCGAAAGATTCGGTATCGCCATCCGGAGATGCGCAAATCACGCATTCCTGTTCCACTTCAAAAGCCCAGGTGAGGGGGGCTTCATAGCACTGCTTGCTGTTTCTTGTCATAATGTTGCGTTTATATCTTGACAAAGATACCACAATGCCCTCGCGCGCGTGGGTACAATTCCTTTAAACCTAACGGACAATTCTTTTAACGATAGGTAAAGGTGCTTCCCGTTGCCGTCTTTTTGGCTACCCGGTCCATCCAGCGGCGTTATAGGCATCTTCTATTTACCAAACAACTCAACCTGTCGATATTTGCAGAAAAATCACTATCTTTGCAACTGAATTAATTCAGAAAGATATGAATCTTAGAGACATCAAGAAAGACATCGAGTACGTGATTGGCGCATTCGTAGACGACTGCACCCTGTTCCTCAACGTGAACCCCGGCAAGAATGCAGACGAGATTGCAGGCCTCATAGACAAGGCCGTAGACCTTTTCAATGACCTCCGTGAGAAGGTTGTGAAGAGCTCCGGCGCAGAAAAGCCCAAGGTGTGCTTCACCGCCATCCGCAAGGAGCTGTTTGAAAAGACAGACGCCCTCTACGACGAACTCAGCGCCGCCGTAAAGAAAGGCCTTGGAGAATAATTCTGGCCGATAATTTGCTGAAAATCAGCTGATTATAAATAGTCGGGTGCACCTGCAGGTGCACCCGATTTTGCGTAAGTAGTTGAGGGATAGCAACTTATGCGCCAGCGCGGGCCACTAGAAGTTATACATGTACTTCAGGCCGAAGATGAGGTTGGTGCTGTAAACCCAGCCGGTGCCGTCCGTGAACAGGCGCACGCCGTCTTCGGCCCACTTGGAGGAGCCGTTTGTGTCAATCTCATAGTCCATGAGGTAGTCAAACATCACATACGGGGTAATGGTGTGGTGCTTGGAAGGCTCGATGTCGGCGCCAAGGTTCAGGCGCAGGCGGTTGAAGTAGGCGTGGGTGTAGCCTGTATGGGTGTAGGCGTAGTACTCCCTCTTTGAGTTTGACGTGGTCTGGGCGCTGCCGGAAACCGTGCCCCAAGGGTCGTTGAGGGCAGCGCGTGCTTCAAAGGAAAGTGAAGGCGTCACGTACTGGAATCCCTTGTATTTGACGCCGATTCTTGACTTGAGCGCAAGGGCGTTGCGGGTGCTCTGGTAAACGTTCATGGCATCGTCGGCATTGTGAGTTAGCTGCAGGCGCTCGCGGAGAGAGAAACTGAACAGCCCGGCCTTGAGAGTCCCGGTGACATCGGCCATAAACCTGTGCCTTGGTGCCCAGAAGCCGGTGTAATAGCTGTCATCGGAGAGCTCCTTATTGATCTTGTAGGGGTTGATAAGGGTGTATCCCACTCCCACTTTCAGGAAGGAAAGCGGCTTGTAAGTTACGCCAAGGGTGGTTCTGAGGCTCCCAAGGCCGGCAAATGAATCGGCCGCACGAACCTCTTCTTCGGCCTCGATGTGAAGGCCCTTCTTAATCTTGTAATCCACTCCAACGGTAGCGCGGCCGCCGGTAGAGAAAGTCTGGGCAAAGGCCGTAATAGGCACAAGCAGTGCCAGGGCAAGAACTAATTTTTTCATCCTACGTAATCTTTTGCGCGGGTTACGGTGTTCACGGAATTGCTCTCACCCTTTCCCAGCCTGTAATACACTTTTATCATTGCCGAATC
Source organism: Bacteroidales bacterium (assembly GCA_017478685.1). Next base: position 1,760 of record JAFVDC010000022.1, read on the forward strand.
CTTGAGGAAGTCCACATGGCCGATTTCCACGTTTTCCACCTTCACGCCAAGGCGCTTTTCAAGGTCTTCCACAAGTTCCTCCCGCTTTTCCGGAACAATGAGGTCTATCCTGTCGTACTGCACAAGCTTGGTGGTGACGTGCTTTACAAGGCTCTCGCTCTCAAGCACCCACACCAGAAGCAGCATGAGGGCATTCACAAGCGCCATCACGCCCACATTTCCCCAGCTAAGGACATAGTGAGGGGCCGTGGCGATGTCCACCACGTGATACAGCGGCGCAAGGCCGTTCACCGCCGCCAGGGCAATGATTATGAAAAGGTAGGTCATTTCCCTGATGGGAACGGTTTCCGTGCGGTAGCGGATGACCCCGAAAATGGCAAACAGGCCCAGCGTAAGGCCAACTCCAACCTCCACGTTACCCATAATGTAGAGAAGGGTGAGCATGGCCGATGAGAACACGATGAACGTGAAGTAGTAGTCGCGCCTCCTGCTCTTTTTGTAGTAGAAGAAGTGCACCAGAATCCAGCACACAAGGAGGTTAAGTGCAAAACGGATTCCAAGTTCCCCAATCTTCTGGGCGGTTGTCATCATGGCGTCCGTGATGGTCTGGACATCCAGGAGCATGTCGTCTGCGACATCTACGTCCCCGAAGGCGGAAAGGTCCTCCTGGACAAAGCGGAATAGTTTGTCGATCATATAATTATAAGTTTTTTGCCGATGGCTTTTTCAATTCTTCTCACTTTGACCTTGAACCGGCCGCTTTTGGCCGAAGGGTCCGTGAGGGTGAGTGCGATGCAGTATTTGCTGATGCGCATTGGTTTGATGCGGTTGTCTAGGAGGATGCCCTTCATCTGGCTCTCTGCGCGGCCGTCCTGCTTCAGCTCAATTATTACGGCATCCTGAAGTGTGGTTTCGTGGCCCGTGCGGAAGTTTGTGAAGCAAAGGGACATGTCAATGGTGAGCCTTTCCGTTTTGGCGGGATTCACCAGCGTAATGCGTTTGAAGCGGGTGTCAAGGACCGGGGACAACTGGTCTACCGTGAACCAGGATTTAGCCGCCAGATACTCACAGGCGGTGGTATCGGCCCCAAAATCCATAAGTTCGGCCTGGGGTATCTCCATCCTCTTTTTCTTGGTGCGTCCGTGGTTGTTCTTGCGCTTTATCTCCAGGAAGGTCTGGCCGGATTCCACATAGGTGCGCGTGCGGACTTTCTGGCGCACAAGACGCCTGTTGTGGTGGTCCAGGAACATCCTGAGCCCCGCGGTGTCATAGTAGACGGAGGTGTACCGGCTCACTTTCTTCCCTTCCACCACAAGAGCCCGGTAGCCTGCCGCCGCGGCATCCTGAAGGACAGACACCAGCCCCGCCTCGTTGGTAAGGTACTTGGTGTCTATCCTGTTAAGGAGCTTCACGGAGTCCATCTCTTCCAAAGTGATGGGCTGGAGGGCTTCTATGGCCTTGTCAAGGGCCTCTATGGTGCTATTTTCCGGCATCCTGGGCAATGTATTCGTATTGCTTTATGGTGAGGAGCTTGCCTTTTGCGCTGTAGGTATACTGGACCTTCTTGCGGGAAAACTCGTTCCATTCGAAGGTCTTGTAGGTCTGGAGACGGTTGCGGTTGTCGTATACAAGTTCCTTGGAGAGCTTGCCGTCCGGGCCGTACTCAAAGCGTTTGCGCCATTTCTGGCCGTCGGAGTTATACTCAATCTCCTCAATCTTCTTTCCTTCGGCCGAAAATGTGGTAACGTGGTCCAGAACCTTGCTTGAGCCCTTAGGGTCTGTGTTCCATTCCTTGATGACAAGGTTTTTTTTGTTGATTTTCTGGGCCTCCTGGGCATAGGCGCCAGGGATAAACAGCAGAGCTGCCGCAGCCAATATGATTAGTCTTTTCATAATAGATGCAAATATATGAAAATTAACTGAATGCTGCTACCATGGGCGCCCGCCGGGGCCACCGCCCTGGTTGCCGCCGCCGCCCATGCCGCCACCGCCGGAATAGCTGCCAAGGCTTACGGAGGATCCGCCGCTCACGCTGCAATCAAGAACGCCCATGCCGTCCCAAATTGATGTGCCGCCGCTGGTGGTTACGCCGCTCTGGACGGTAGGCTGGGATGCGCCGGATACCACCATTCCGCTGCCGCCGCTTGACGGGGTCTTGAACGCGTGGGTGGTGCTTCCCACGGTAATCGAGTACCAGGTGTTCTTGTTCCAGGAAGATGCGCTGTAGCAGCTCTGAGACAGGGATGCGCCGTTTTCAAGGCCGCCGATTGCAACCAGAGTTCCTCCCGTGAGGTAGATCTGGTATCCGCCTTCGGAGTTGGCGTCAATGCCTACTTCCGGGGAAGATGTGCCGATCGCGTACACAAAACCTCCCTTGATGTACAGGTTGCCGTTGGCGTCCATGCCGTCGTTGCCGGCGGAATAGGCGCACACGCTGCCTCCTGTTATGGTAAGATTTCCGGCGCAGTTGATGCCGTCATCGGCCTTTGAGAAGCCGTAAACCGCACCGCCGGTGATGTCCATGGCGCCCTTTGATTCAATGGCCTCGTGGTTTGATGCCGTGGCGTTTACGGTGCCGCCGTTGAAGTGGATGTCGCCGTCAAACTTGATGGCTTTTGCGCTCTTTGAGTTGTCTGTGGTGGTGGTTGCCCTGGGGCCGAATCCGCCGCCGCCACCGGAGGAGGAGCCGTAGTTGCTGCCGGTAACGGTGACGCTCACGGTACCGCCGTTAAAGTATGCCACGGCGTCTCCTGTGATGCCTTTTCCGCCCTGGCCGGAGTTTGTGACGGTGAGGGTGCCGGCGTTCATCTTGAACACTTGGTCGGCCTTGACGCCCGCAGAAGCCTTGTAATCAGAGTCTTCGGAGTCATAAGCCGTGCCGCCTGTGGCCTTGATGGTGGTGGCGCCGCCGTTGAAGACCACCAGGGAGTCGGAGGTGATGCCTTTTTTCATGGCTGCCGCCACGGTGATGCTAAGGGTGCCGCCGTCAACTGCAACGGCGTCCTTGCCCCTGAGGCCATGCCCTGCGCTGCTTCCGGCGGTGACTGTGATGGTGGGGGTGTCCAGCACGCGCACGTAGTCGTCGGAGGTGATGCCGGCCTTGCCCTGGGCATTGTTTGCGGTAACGGTGAGGCTGCCGCTGCCGGAGAAGATGAGCTGTCCTTCAGAGAAGAACACAGCCTTGAGGTCTTCTTCTCCTGTGGCCGAATATGCCGCAGAACTGCCGTCGGCAAGGGCGTTGGTGCCGCTAACTACCACATAGCAGCGTTTTTTGCCCTGGTTGTTGATGGCAGCGCCGCTGGGGTTTGTGAGGCTGAGGCCGTTAAGGACAAGGGCCTGCTTGTTGTTGGAATACAGCTTCAGGGAACCGCTGGATGAGCTTCCGGATAGCTCATACTTCACCTTTTCCGTGGTGCCGGTGTTGTCTACGGTGACATCGGCCCCGCTTACGGAGACAATGCCTTTGGCATCGCCGCTTACCGTTGCACTGGAAGAGCTCCACACAATGGATATTGTGCGGTCGAAACTGGTATTTGAAATCTCATCCTCGTCGTTTGCAAACGAGTCTGTGTCTGTAGAAGGTGTTGTGGAAGCCGTGCTTCCACTGTTACTGATGATGCTCTCTTTGGAGCAGCCTGCCACGGCTATCGTCATGCCAAGCAAGAATACACTAACCTTCTTCATAGCCTTAGGTTTTTAGTTACACATTTATTATTTCTGCGTCAAAGATAACCAAAAACCCGGCCGCAAGTCGCCTTGGCCCGCCTGAGTGCCGCATTTTTCAGCGAACGGGCCGTTTTTTTCAGCGAATTGCCCCCTTCCGGGCCGTGCTCCCCATTGGCCTGGGCGCGGTTGGCCGCCTGGACGAGGATGGCTGGTCGTTCGGGCGAGGCTGGTTTTTTTGCGACCAGCCTCGCCCACCGCTTTTCCCCCTCATCGGCCTCAAGGGCATTTTCCCCGGGCGTGGTTGGCGCCATAAAATCCAGCCTCGCCCAAAATTTAATTATTTTGTGTAAATTTGGGCCTTGATAATATGAGAAAACGGGAAATATGGATTTATGTAGCCGTGTGGGCACTGGTCTTCACCGTGTCCATGCTGCTGTCCGGGCTTCGCGGCGCACCAGATGGGGCCAGCGGTTTCAACTGGAGGGCGGTCATGGAGGTCTGGCTGCAGATCTTGCCCGTTTTTGCTTTGTTTGTCCTTCATGACATCACGGCCCAATACTGCATAAAACATAAGCAGCCAGTCATATATGCCATAATTGCCCTGGTACTTGTTGGCGCTTATGCATATTACTGTATCACCATATCCAGAACTCCGGAATTAGGAATTGGTCCCGGAACTGGGCCGGAACCGGAACATGTCATGCGCCCCGGACAGCATCCAGGTCCCCCTCCCGGCATGCAGGGCCCGCCTCCCGGAGGTTTCAGACCCATTCATCCGGAGTGGCTGAAGTTCATTTTGGGCCTTCTTCTCATAGGTGTCAACCTTGGCTTCAAGGCCTTTTTGAACATGTATGAAGGCCAACGGAGGTATCAGCAGCTTAAGTCGGAGAACATCTCCATCCAGAAGGCGCTCCTGCAATCGGCCGATATAACATCCCAGGAGGGCAAGACGGTGCTTAACTTCAAGGCCGGGCGCAGGACAATTCCCGTTTCGGCCGAAAAAATCCGCTATGTGGAAGGCATGAGCGAATACATAAAGCTGCACCTGGACGGGGAAGAGAGCCCGCTGGTGGCGCTTTACAACATGAAAAGGCTCATGGAAGAGCTGCCCGCCGGGAAGTTCATGAGGATTCACCGCTCCTATATAGTTGCCCTGTCCCGCATACGGGAAGCCGGGACTTCCACCGTAACTCTGGACAGCGGGGAAATCCTGCCCGTAAGCAGCACCTACAAGGCTGCACTCCGGGATTATCTGGCCTCCGGGAAGTAGTTATTTTTTCAAGATCAGCCTTTGGACAAGGTCCTTGGGTAATCCTAGCACACGTGCAAGCTGCGCTACCGTGGTTTTGTTACTGCGATACAGATACTGGATAAGCCTCACGCGTTGGTCTTTGCTCAAGTCGCCGACACCTACCTTGAACCAACGGAGACTCACCTCGCCGGCAATCTTGTACATCTCTGTGTCAGACTGCATCTTGTATGGCTTCTCTTCAAGCCGATAATGCATATCGGCGGCATTTTGCCCTCCCAGAACCCTAAGGAAAAAGGCCTGGTCGTTGTTGAAAGCCTGTTCAAGGTACTGGTAGTCACAAAAACTTTCGGGTATAAGTGAGTCGTCTGCATCAAGAAGCCAAGGAACGTTTTTGAGGTCACAGTCCGTATGCATAAGGGCTCTTCGCTCACGCTTTTTAAGCAAGGACACAGGCCGAACGGCAAGGCTGTCGTATGCGGAGTTATGTGCGCAGAAGAATGCTCTGTACCCGCTCCATGGATATTCATTAATGTCGCAGCCGTTATCAAGCGCATTTCTTGGTATATATGCAAGTGCATTTCTCACGTACCAGTCCGAGTCCAGCCACAGTGCCTTGGCCTCTATGCGATGAAGGATGTTGTTTTCTCCATATTTTCGTTTAAACCACATGGAATACACCTTTTTGACATCATTGATAAAGGCTTCGGCAGAATCTTGGTTAACTGCAAGCACAGCAGCGTGGCAGTGGTTGGAGACAACCGCATAAATGATTATGATGACGTTTGTTCTCCATGCGCTCACACACAAAACCTTGACGAAGACATCGTAATCTTCGCGGTCCCGGCACAGAACGGCATCCTCCAGTCCCTTGATGCAGACGTGAAAGGGATTTACCCGATAAAGTTTTCCATCGGGCAATCTTCTGGTAACAGTGCGCTCCATGGCTAACTTTTAGTTTTAGGCGGAACTATTCCAGGGCCGAAAGTTATTATTTTACCTTGACGCTCCATCTCACGCCGGGCGGCTCTTACGGCATCGGCAAGAACCTCCGACTGGCTATCAAGGTACCGAATCATCTCTTTCCTGTTGACGGAAAGCGATAAATCGGCAATGGCAAGGGTGCGAATCATGGCCAAAACGGCAGTTTCGTTATCTCCCCATAACTTTGTGAGCATAGCCATTGTTACCTTTAACAATGTTTCCTCAATTTGTTCCGGATGAATTTCCGGATTCATGTCCGTGTTGAACCGGACGTCGTTCTCTCCGTAGAGAAGAACTTCAAGAATTTTTTTCATATCAGATGACATTTGTGCCATCTGCGGCAATGATGACTGCCGTTGCCGTCTCTCCGTCAAGCAAAAATAGTAATCAGATGAATTAAATGCAAGCAATGACAGGAAAAATAACTCATGTTTTGGGCGAGGTTGGATTTTATGGCGCCAACCACGCCCGGGGAAAATGCCCTTGATGCCGATGAGAGGGCAAAGCAGTGGGCGAGGCTGGTCGCAAAAAAACCAGCCTCGCCCAAAAAGGTCACCAGCCTCGCCCAAACGACCTGCCAACTGCGCCCAAAAAGGTCACCAGCCTCGCCTGAACGAGTCAGTTATTTGGTCTTGACAGTGGCGATACCGCTTTTGTTGATGTCAATTTTTTCGTAGGTGAGCTTGGTGGCGTCAACGCTTCCTACGCCGCTTATGGTAAGGTTCACATAATCGGCCCGGCCCTCAAGATCGACATCACCGGTGCCGCTTACGCCAACGTAGAGATTGTCCACATCAAGTCCGGTGGCGTCAATGTCCGCGGCGCCGCTTACCATGACGCTGAGCCCAGGGACGGAGATGTTCTGCAATTCGCAGTCTCCGGCGCCGTTAATGGCTATCTTGAGGTCCTCATCCTGCTCGATGGCAATTATCGTGGCGTCGGCGGCACCGTTTACAGTAACGCTGGAAAGGACAGGGGAGCCAACGTAGATATCAAACTCATCGGCCACAATCTGTACGTTGTCTTTGGTTTCAAGATAGAGGGTGCCGTCGGTGACATGGAAATCCAGCAGGCCGAAAACTTCCTCGTTGGCCTCTACCTGGACGCCGAAACCGTCCTTTTCCTGGACATACTTGAGGTCTGCGTGCCCGTTGAGGACAATCTTGTCAAAATCCGGGAACTGGAGCTCCTCGTCAAGGTTCTTGAGTATCACAGGACCTTTGCACACGACGCGTTTTCCGCCGCCGATGGAGGTGAAACACCCGCTGACAAGGGGGATGGCCAGAAGGGCTAGAAGTATCTTTTTCATTTTGCCGAAATTTTAGTCTTTCTTTCCTTTGAAGAGTTTGTCGGCACCTTCCTTGATGTCGTCCATAATGTCTTTTACGGAGTCGGAAGCTTTTTCGGCGGCCTCGGTGAGCTTGCTGTTCCACTGGTCCTGCTTAGCTTTCTTTTCTTCCGGGGACAGGGCGCTGAATTCCTTTACTTTGTCAATGGCGTCGCTGATGGCCTCGTTGGCTTTGTCTGCGGCCTGGAGTATCTGATCCTTGAGGGATTTGCCGGTGTCATCGGCGCCGGCCTCCTTCTGCTCTGCCAGGTGGCACTCCCATGCCCAGGCGGCCTTTAGGGTTTCCTCTACGGTGCGGGTGGCCTTCCAGCCCATTTCCTCGTTGGCGAGGGTGGGATCGGCCCAAATTGCGGTGACGTCGCCGGGGCGGCGGGGGGCGAACTTGTGCGGCACCTTCACGCCGTTCACCTTCTCAAAGGCGTTGACCAGTTCAAGCACGCTCACGGGGCGTCCTGTGCCCACATTGAACACCTCGCAGTCCTTCTTCATCTTGCCTTCCATCATGCGGGTGACGGCGTACACGTGTGCGCGGGCAAGGTCCACAATGTCAATGTAGTCCCTCTGGCAGGTGCCGTCCGGGGTGGGGTAGTCGTTGCCGAAGATGCTGAGGCACTCGCGCTTCCCGATTGCGGTCTGGGTGATGAACGGGACAAGGTTGTTGGGCACTCCGCGGGGAAGTTCACCGATGAGGGCCGAAGGATGTGCGCCGATAGGGTTGAAGTAGCGCAGCAGAATGCCCTTCAGGGCACCATCAGAAGCCTTTACTGTGTCACGAAGGATATCCTCGCACATGGTTTTGGTGTTGCCGTAAGGAGAGGTTGCGGGCTTTCTGGGGGTGTTCTCCGTTACGGGAACTACGTCGGGTTCTCCATATACGGTTGCCGAAGAAGAGAACAGCACATTGCAGCCGCCCGGCTGTGCTCCGGCTACTTCCAAGACGTTCAGGAAGCTCTCCAGGTTGTTCTTGTAGTACATGAGGGGCTTTGCCACGGACTCTCCAACGGCCTTGAAGGCTGCAAAGTGGATGACGGCGTCAATATGATATTTGCCGAAAAGCGCCTTTACGGCCTTGAGGTCGCAGAAATCCATCACCTCCAGGGGAAGGTCTTCGCGGCCGGTAATCTTCTTTACGCCTTCAAAGCAAGTACGGTCGCAGTTGGAGAAATTGTCGGCCACAACTACGTCATAGCCTGCCTCCAGCAGTTCTACAGTCACATGGCTGCCGATAAATCCGGCGCCTCCGGAAACAAGAACAGTTTTTTTCATGATGTTATTAAGATTTGGTTTTATTTTTCTTTTTTGCCGCTTTTGCGCGCTCCCTCTCGATATACCTTTCAAGGCGCCGCTGCTCCCTCAGGGACTTTCTCTCCAGGCGACGCAGCATCTTAAGCTTCCTTGCACGTTCCCGCTCAAGTTTTCTCTGCGCCTTGGCGGCCTGTTTTTCTTCATATATGCGGTCTTGTTCGGCCCATTTGGCCTCGAGGGCCTTTTGCCTTTCGGCCTTCTTTTTGGCTTTTTCCGCGGCCTTGCGGGCTTTCTCTGCGGCCTTCAGTTCCTTAGCAGTGGGCGTATGAGCCGTGGAGAGGGAGTCGGCGGCCACGGCCGAAATGGAGTCGGGAACGGCCGTGCTAAGCGAATCCGCCGCCTTTGAAAGGGAATCGGCCACCGCCGTGGAATCAGCCGTAACCGCCAGGGAATCAACCGCCAGCGAGTCAATGGGCATGACGGCCGAAAGGGAGTCCTTCATGCGCCGGCGCACAACTTCAAGGGAATCCCTTATTGCTATGTCGCGGTATATCCTGTTGATATGGCCGGGGAAGTAGATGTCGGTCTGCTTGAAGGTGGTATGAGGCCGCGCCAGGTAGGACGTGCGCTGGCTCTTTCTGGGCTTCAGGGACGTTACGGCCTCCGGGGAATCCGGACGTTTTTCGGGCTCCCAACGGTATCCCTTGAGGGTGCGCTCTCCCGAGGGAAGCTGCACGGAAGGATAGCCGTCGTTCTTTGGATTGTCATAGTAGTAGATATGGTCAATCTCGCCGTCCGTGAACGTGGCGTAGAGCATCTTGGAGTCCACTTTGTTGACTGTTGCAAGCGCCCCGTTCTCTTCAAGGAAGAAGATGCTGGAAGCGCCTCCAAGGGCGTCGAAGCGGGTGAGGGCCTGCGTAGAGTCGAAGTATGCCACCATTTCCGTACCGCTCACCTGGTCGTAGCTCAGGGAGTCTTCCTGGATGGTAATGAATGCATTGGACAGCAGGTGCGCTTTTTCGGCGCGCTTGTTACGGAGCACAAGGTAAATGCTGTCGGCGGCGTACTGGCGGTTGCCGTCGGTGTAGAAGATGGGGTCTTTGTATATCCTGGCAAGGGAATCGAGGTCGCTGTAGGCCAGGGAGTCTCCCCTCATCTGCATATTGCGGCGGAACATCTTCACGTTTCTGGTGCCCCAGATGAAGCCCACCTTTGTGGAGTCCTTGGGGGCCGAAAGGGTGGTGTCCTGCTGTACGCCAAGGGAGTCGGTGTGGGTGGCCAGTGTGTCTGCGGGAGCGTCACCCCCGACCTGATCGGGGGTCTTTATGGCCGTAGTGTCTGCGGGTGCCGAAACGGAGTCGACAGGTACCGCCAAAGAGTCGGTTGGCACAGACAATGAATCTACGGGCACGGTCAGTGAGTCTGCAGGAGATTCCCGGTCGGGGCCGGGAATGACGGCTGTAGAGTCGGGAATGACAGGCGCCGAAAGGGTGTCGGGCTTGGTGTCACCCCCGACTTGATCGGGGGTCTTGGGGGCGGGAGGCGGAGCGGGAGCGCCCGAAGCGCCGGGCCCACCCGGAGCCGCAGGCTCGCCGGGCTTGCCGGGAGCATTCGGCCCACCGGGGCCGCCCTTGCCCTTCTTGGCGGCATTCTGGCGGTTGGGGTCGTCTTTCATGGCGTCGGCGGCGGCTTTTGCGGCAGCTTCGGCCGCCTTGCGCCTGTACTCCATGATGGCGTCTCCGGAGAGGTCCTTCTGCCGCTTTTCAGAGTCTTTGACCCAGGCTTCCGGGATCTCGAACTTCTTGTAGGCGCGGTAAACAAGGACATCGGCCCCAAGATACAGGGAATCCGGCTTCTGGCCTTCCTCCTCAATCACGGACATTATTGCGGGGTCCCGCTTGAGGGTGGCCTGCTCAAGGGAATCCGTCCACTGCAGGAAGCCCGCCAGGATGTACATGTTCTGGACGGTGTCCATAACTTCCACCTTGCCAAGCAGTTCCACGTTGTTGAGGGCCCTGTAGTAGTAGGCCGAATCTGACCAAGTTTCCTTTTCCTTTGTGAGCGTATGCACCTTTTTCCGGAACATGAAGAGCTCTTCCTTGCGGTTGTACCAGCCGTCGTCGGCGCTCAGCATCTTGTCGTCCTGCCACATGTCCGTGCCGAAGCCGAAATAGGCCGTGGAAAGGTCTGAGCGGTACTCCAGGCGGGACGTTTTCACAAACGTGGTGTCCATGTACATGTTCACCTGGTCGTTGAAGACAAAGAGCTTGGCCTTGGAGTCGTAGGTGCCATAGAGGCTCTCTATCACCTGGCCGTCCTTGTCCCTCATGGCTCCGCCGTCCTGGAAAACCGCCACGGAGTCCTTGGTGTTGTAGTCCAGGTACTTGGTGCGGAGGGTGTTCTTGTCTTCGTCTTCAAGCTGCACAAGGTCTCCGCGGAACTTTGCAAGGTCCTGGTCCACCACATACTGCAGGGTGTTGCTGGAGAGGGTTGTACGGTTTTGGATAATGCGTACGTGCCCCATGGCGTCAATGATGTTGATGCCGATATTCCAGTATGCGGTGTCGCAGAGGAGGTAGGTGTCGTGGTGAAGGAAAGTCGCCGGCCCCGTCACCTTCCTGAAGCTTTCGCCGTTAATCTCAAGCAGCTGGGCGCTTTCGGCCTTTAGGAGCATCACCTTGTCCTGGGCAAAAAGCGCCTGCGGCACTGCCGAAAAAGACAGTGCCAGCACAATGATAAGGCTATGAAGGGCTTTTTTCACTATTTGCGGGCGTTCCAGCTTTCACGGGAGAACTCGCACTCCTTGAACATGGGGTCTATGATGATGTAGGTGCCTTTGATTTTCTCTTCCAGGAAGGCGTCCACGGCCTCCATCTGCTTTTTCTGCTGTACGCCCTCCAGGATTTGGGTGTAGTCGTTTTCAAAGCTTGCGGTATGGGCGGGGATAATCTTGTCTACGCGGATTATCTTGTACACAAGGTTGCCCTGGCGGCCCTGAAGGTAGCCCTCGTTGTCCAGGGACTCAACGGGCTCTGAAATTTCACCGGGCTTGAGGTCCTTGATGGCTGCGTAGTCTGCGGGCTTCAGCTGGTCTATCTCAAAGTAGGTGCTGCCCGTTGAAGGGTCTGACATCTGGCCTCCGTTGGTGCGTGACGACGGGTCCTCGGAGAAGAAGCGTGCGGCAAGCTCAAACTTGATGTTTTCGGCAAGGATTTCCGTCCTGATGCTGTCCAGGCGGTGGAAAGCCTTCTCCCTGTCGTCGGAGGTGTACTGGGGCTTCAGGAGGATGTGGCGGGCGTTGAACATGTCGCCTTTCTTTTCCAGGACCTCAATGATGTGGTAGCCGTCCGGGGTTTCCACAATCTGGGATACCGTTCCGGGCCGAAGGGCCATTGCAGCATCGGAGAAAGCGGGCCAGAAGATGGACTTGGAAGCCATTCCAAGTTCTCCGCCGCGCCTTGCACTGCCGGGGTCTTCGGAGTAGATGCGGGCAAGGGTCGAGAACTTTTCCCCGCCGATGATTCGCTCACGGAGGTTAAGGAGCTTCTCTTTCACGGACACTGCCGCCGCGGCGCGGTCCGGGTAAATGCAGATTTGGCTAAGCTGGTACTTGACCGGCACCACGGGGAGGTCTTCCTGGGCGGTGGTCTCTATGAACTGCTGAACGTCATAGGGGGTAACCTCCGGGATGCGCTCTGCCACCTGATACCTTTCCTGCTCCGTAAGGCTTTGCTCCTCAAGGGCTTTGCGCCATTCCTGACGGAGTTTGTAGAGGGGCTTGCCGAAGTATTTCTCCATTTCTTCGTCGCCGCCAAGCTGGGTGCGGAACCAGTCTATCATCTGGGAGAGGTTGCCTTCCACCATGTCGTTGTTGACGGTGAGGGAGTCCAGCCGGGACTGCATGAGAAACAGCTTGGCCTCCATCATGTTCTGGAGAATCTCGCAGCGCATGTCTTTGTCGGAGCCGGACCCCGAGGCGCGCATCTGCTGGACTTCGGCCTCGATGTCGGAGAGGAGTATGACCTCACCGCCTATTGTGGCCACGGTTTTGTCTATGACGCCCTTGTATTTCTGGGCGCTAAGAGTGATGCAGGCCGAAAGGCATATTGCTAAACAGAGAAATATACGTTTCATAATCAATAAGTTACAAATTTATTGTTCTTGCGGGCATCTTCCAGGAGGCTCTCTTCCAGGGAAAGCTGGAGCTGGTGGCGGCGTGCGCTCACCACAAGGTCCCGGATGCGTTCACGGCAGTATTCCAGCGGGGCTGTCTTGCCTTCCGGAACAATTTCTGCGATGTATGCAAGATGGAGGTTTCCGGAGTCGTCCTTGATTTCCGCGAAACCGTTTTTGATGGAGGAGAGAAGGGCCTTGTAGTCCACTCCAAGCTCCTGTCCAAGGGTTATGGCGTCCATCCAGGTGTCGGACGTGTCGGCGTACTTTATGGCCGATGTATATGCAAGTTGTTCGGCCTCTGTTACTTCGGTGTCGTCGGCCGAAGACATGAGGCTGCGGATGCGCTTCAGGAGGCGTGAATCCGCGGGGATAATGAGATATCGGGCCTTGATTACAGGGCGTTCCAGGGTGAATTTGGAGGCGTTTTGGTTGTAGTAGGCCTCAATCTCTGAGTCTGTCACAAGGGTGTCCAGCCTCTGGTTTATGTAAAGCTGCTCGTAGCGGTATTTGAGGAGGGAGCGGCGGTACTGCTCCAGTTCCTTTGTCACGTCTTTCTCCGAGGCAGAGAGCTGGGCTTCGGCCATGTCTACAAGGAGGAGGTCTTCGGCCCAGGCCTTGATGTAGCGGGCGGCAAGGTTGGCGCTGTCTTCGGGGGACACGCCGGCGGGGATGAATTTCTCAAGTTCGCTTCTGTGGAGCCTGTGGTCTCCGGCGCGCGCCACCACCTCTCCGCGGAAAAGTTCCGCGGTGGCTTCGGAGAAGCGTCCCACGCCCTTGCAGGATGCGAGAACCGCCACGGCACAAACCATTATGAGAAACCGTTTTGTCATTCTTCTATAGAAATCTCACAAATATAATCAAATTTTGCCGATTAATTGTATGAGGCTTTCCAGGACGGGCCTTACCTGGGAAGGTTTGGCGGCGCAATTGTTTGTCATGATGGAAAAACTGATGCGCGGCTTCCCTTCGGCATCAAGCACATAACCGGAGTAGCAGAGGACTCCTCCCATGGAGCCGCTCTTGATGCGGAACTTCCAGGGAGTGAGGTTCTTAAGTGCCGTGAGGGTGCCTTCTCCGGGGCGGGGAAGGGACTCCACAAAGGCCTTGTTTCCGCTCATTGCGGCAAGGTAGCCGGCCATCCATTCCGGAGATACGTTTCCGGCCCTTGACAGCCCGCTGCCGTCTTTCTGGACTATGCCGGAGGCCTTGCCGGGAACTATGTCGTCAAGGACCTCGTTTATGGCAACCAGGCAGCTGTCGTATACGGCAATTCCTGTGGCGGCTTCGCCCATTGCGCGGAAAAGGGCTTCGGCGTAGAAATTGTCGGAGTCGTAGTTGGTTTTCCGGCAAATCTGCGCCAGGGCGGGGGACTGGGTATGGCCGATGAGCGTAACTTTTTCGTCAGCCCCGGTCTTATACGTTCCGGTCACCTCCCACCCCGTGGCCAACAGGTTCTTGTAGAACTCGTGGGCGCAGGTGAGGGCGCCGTACTTGTTTGCGGCCTGCTCTTTCTTCGGCCTGCGGTCTATTGCGTAAGTGCCTGTGAGAACGGCCTTTGAACTGAGGTCTGAGGTTTGCATGAGGAGGCTGTTTCCGCTTCCGGCAGGGCCTGTGGTGCCGCAGTTCTCAATTTGGAGCCAAGGGGTTTCGGGGTACGCCTGGACCATGTTCACAGGGTCTCCAACCTTTGCCCCGGCGCTAACCTCAAGGTCTATTGTGTTTTCATAGAAACCGAGGGCGCTGGAGCCTGCGGCATAGTAGGTCCACACGTCTCCGTATTCCCAGCCGATGTTCTCCAGGCCGCCTTCCCAGGCGCTTCCGTCACCAACCACATTGCCGTCTATGCGCTTTATCCCGGCTTCGGCCAGGAGGGATTTCCATTTCCAGAAAAGGGCTTCGGCCTTGTAAGCCGTGGAATCTGCGGCGCCTATTGTGGGATCTCCGCCGCCGATTATGTAAACGTCTCCGTGGAGCGTGCCGTCCTCCCCGATGCTGCCCTTGTAGCCGATTCCGGTTTCAAACCTGTACTCCGGGCCGAATGCCCTGAGCGCCGCGCCCGTTGTTACAAGCTTCATGTTAGATGCCGGCACCATACGCGTTGAGGAGTTGTACGCGGCAATTACCTTCCCGTCAATCTCCATGGCGCACACGCCCACCACGGCGCCTTTCAGTGGCCCGTTATTAACCTGGCTCTCAATATATTGCGTAATGCTCTGGCGCCACGCGGCATCCTGCGCAAATGCGTCAGACGCCCCGGCGCTCACCGCCAGGGCCAGCATCACTGCCGTAAGTCTTTGTTTCATGCAATCCATAATGCAAAAGTAGCCATATTTTTGCACAAATGGTGCCAGCCCGTCCGCCCAAGTGCAAAACAGGGGTGTTTTTGCACCTGAGGAGGCAGAAACGGAGGTTCCCGGTGCAAAAATGGGGTGTTTTTGCACCCGGGGAGGCTAGGCTTTAAGTCTGGGAAATCCCAGCAGGATGGAAAGGCATGCCATGATGCCAAGGGCGAAGGGGTAGTAAAGGTGCCCTATTATGGACAGGGCCGAAACCCCTGAAAGGCCGGCGGCCATGAGCATCTGGGCGCCGTATGGCAGGATGCCCTGGACAAGGCAGGAAAAGGTGTCAAGGATGGAAGCAGTCTTGCGGGGATCCAGGCCGAAACGGGAGGAAATGTCCTTTGCCAGTGGCCCCACGGTAATGATTGCTATGGTGTTGTTGGCCGTACACATGTTCACCAGGGAAACCAGGGCGGCGATGGATGCGCTGGCGCCGCGCGGGCCGTTGATCCGGCGAGTAAGCCGGCCGATGATAAGCTCCAGCCCACCGTTGTAGCGGATTAGTTCCAGAAGCCCTCCGGCAAGAAGTGAAACTATTATGAGTTCGCCCATTCCGCCAATCCCGGAGCCTATTGCCGAAAGCCATCCCACAAAGTTGTAAGCGCCTGTAAGCCAGCCGATAACGCCGTTTACGCCTATGCCCACGGCAAGCACTGTGACAACATTAACGCCCATGATGGCAAGAACTATCACAAGAAGATACGGCAGCATGAGATACCAGTCGGCCCCAAGGGTTTCCGGGGCGGCGCTGATATTTCGGCCCAGAAAAACATACAGCACGGCAATGACCAGTGCTGCGGGCGCCGCTATCCAAAGGTTCACCTTGAACTTGTCCTTCATGGAGCAGCCCTGGGTTTTGGTGGCGGCGACGGTGGTGTCCGATATGAAAGAGAGGTTGTCCCCGAAGAATGCGCCTCCCACGATGATGCCGGTGATGAGCGGGATGCTTGACCCTATTCCGGCGGCTATGCCGGCAGCAATTGGAACCAGCGCCACAATTGTGCCCACAGAGGTGCCAATTGCCATTGACACAAAGCAGGAAGCCAGGAACAGGCCGGCGTAAAGGAGGTTTCCGGGAAGGACGCTCAGGGTGGCGTTCACGGTTGCGTCAATGGCTCCGATGTCCTTGGCGGTGGAGGCGAACGCCCCCGCCAGCACAAAGATCCATATCATCAGAAGGACGTTGCGGTTGCCTGCTCCGGCCGAAAAAATGGCTATCTTTTCGTCGGTCTTGTCTACGCCGCGGGTGATTAACATGGCATAGGCCGTGGCGATTATGAACGCCGCCGCCACAGGTACCTTATAAAAATCTCCGGCAAGGATGGAGCCGGCCACATAAACGGCCATAAACACAAGAAGCGGGCTCAGGGCCAGCCATCCGCTAATCTTTTTTCCGGTTGACATAAATACTCTACTAACTTTTGCAAAGATAGGAATTTTTGTTTACCGCAAAAAATTATTACCTTTACAAGACTTAAAACATTCAGCATGGATACTTCTCAGAAATTTGTAATCACCATCAGCCGCGAACTCGGATCCGGCGGCCGTACAGTTGGCCGTAAACTCGCCCAGGCCCTTGGTGTCCGCTACTCCGACAAAGAGCTCATCCATGAGCTCATGAAACGCTTCAACCTCACAATTTCCGGCATCGAGAAACTCAAGGGGGAAAAGAAAACCTGGATAGCAGATTTCATCCAGATGGTTGCACCCATCCCCAAAATATCCATGATTACTGGTTCGGCCAGCAAGTTTGTGACGGAATTCCGCCCGGATGTCACCTCTGATGATATTTTTAAGGCCGAAACCGAAATCCTGCAGGCCATTGCCGCGGAAGGCTCATGCGTGATTGCCGGCCGCTCCGGATTCCATGTCCTCAGGGACTGCCCCAACAAAGTTGACGTGTTCATCACCGCATCCAAGGAGCACCGCGTAGAGCGTGTCGCCCGCAAGCAGGGTCTCACGGAAGAAGCCGCCGCCGTGCTCATTGACAAAATAGACCAAGACCGCGACAACTACATCAAGCGCTACACCGGCGTCAGCCGCTACGACGCCCGCAACTACCACCTTGTCCTGAACATGGACAACCTCACTGAGGACAAGGCCGTGGAACTTATTCTCAAGTATATCGGCAAGTAAACCGCCCCTCTGCAAGCCCCCCTTTCGTAATGCCGGCTTGGTGGAGGCTAAGTTGCTGTGGATTAGGCGTTTACAGAATAGTCTACCAGAACATATTCTGGTAGACTATTCTGTAAATGCTTGGCAATCAGAGGGTTGCCTTGCACCAAAGGGGGAGAAGTGGAATTGCGGTTCTATTCTTCGGCCACCAATATAGCAGCCCTACTAAGAGTTTTATAGAGGACAGACCGATAGAGGAATTTTCTTTACTCTATCCTTTACCGAACCGTTTCTTGACAAAGGCCTTTGCATTGCCGACGATCTCGGGAATCGGCTTACCGGTACTGCGCAGGGTGAAAACTTCCATAATGGCAAAGCCTCCAATATAAAGCAGTGCCGCCCACAGCCATTGAATGCCATCGTATTCCACACTCCGGTTGATCAGTACAAGCGCCCAGATG
>JAFVDC010000023.1 GCA_017478685.1 Bacteroidales bacterium
ATAGTGCTGGTTTCCAGCGGATAACCGTTGTATGTCCAGTCCTTTGCGCGTGCAAGGGGCGGCTGGCCGTCCTCTGTGGGCTTGTACTCATCAATCTCAGGGAGCGTAAGGGGCAGGTCCTCAAACGGAACCGGCGTGGGGATGCCATCCTTGTAGTAAATGGGGAAAGGCTCTCCCCAGTAGCGCTGACGGGAGAAAATGGCATCACGGATGCGGAAATTCACTTTTCTGTGCCCGATTCCGTGCTTCTCAACGTAGTCGATGGCTGCCGGAATGGCCTCCTTGACGGTGAGCCCGTTCAGGAAACCGCTGTTGCACATGATTCCTTCCTTGGCATCCAGGCTCTCCTCGCTTACATCGGCCCCCTCGATAAGTGGAATGATGGGCAGGCTGAATTTCTTTGCAAAGGCGTAGTCGCGGCTGTCATGGGCCGGAACCGCCATGATTGCGCCTGTGCCATAGCCAGCAAGGACATACTCCGAAATCCAAACCGGCACCTTCTCCCCGGTCAAGGGATTGATGCCGTAAGAACCTGAGAATACGCCGGTTACAGCCTTGGTGGCCATACGCTCGCGCTCGGTCTTCTTCTTTACTTCGGAAAGGTAGGCCTCAACGTTTGCCTTCTCTGATGCCGAAGTGAGTTTTTCCACCCACTCGCTCTCCGGAGCAAGCACCATGAAGGTTACGCCGAACACGGTATCGGCACGGGTGGTGAAAATGGTGACGTCGTGGGAAGTGCCGTCGCACTCTACTTTGAAAACCATCTCGGCGCCTTCGCTGCGTCCAATCCAGTTGCGCTGCATCTCCTTAAGGGAATCCGTCCATTCAAGGCGGTCCAGGCCTTCCAGCAGGCGGGCGGCATAGGCGCTCACCCTAAGCTGCCACTGGGTCATCTTTTTCTGGAAAACCGGGTGGCCGCCGCGCTCAGAGTAGCCATCCTTGACTTCGTCGTTGGCAAGGACAGTTCCAAGGGCCGGGCACCAGTTCACGGTGCTTTCTCCCTGATATGCAATGCGGTAGCGCATAAGGACATCGGATTTCTCCTTCTCAGAGAATCCCTTCCACTCCTCTGCGCTGAATGCGGGGCCCTCCGAGCAGGCTGCATCCACGGCCGAAGAGCCGCCATTTTCAAAGGCAGCCACAAGCTCCTCTATGGGGCGGGCTTTCTGGGCGGCGTTGTCGTACCATGAGCCGAACATCTTGAGGAAGGCCCACTGGGTCCACTTGTAATAATCGGGGTCCGAGGTGCGGAATTCGCGGTCCCAGTCAAATGAGAAGCCGATGCGCCGGAGCTGGTCGCAGTAACGGGCAACATTGTCGTGGGTGGTTTTCTCCGGGTGCTGGCCGGTTTGGATTGCATACTGCTCTGCAGGCAGGCCGAAGGCGTCGAATCCCATGGGGTGCAGCACGTTGAAACCCTTCAGTCTCTTGTAGCGTGCAAAGATGTCACTTGCGATATAGCCAAGCGGGTGCCCTACATGAAGACCCGCGCCGCTAGGGTACGGGAACATATCCAGTACATAATACTTGGGTTTGCCTTCCGATACTTCGGCCTTGTAAGTATGCTCCTTCTCCCAGCGAGCCTGCCACTTTTTCTCTATTTCCTGAAATGAGTAATCCATTAGTTTACAGTTGTTCCGTTAATGCCAAACTTTGGTTTGTCTTTCTTCAATTTAAAATCTACCGCAACGGTGAGGGCCACTTTCACCTTCTTGCCCCGATGCCTTGCGGGCCTCCACTTAGGAGATGCGCTCACAACCCTCACGGCTTCGTCGTCAAGCACGGTATGAACCCCGCGGGACACCCTTACGTCCCCCACCTTTCCGGTTTCGTCAATTATAAAATCTATGAGTACACGGCCCTGAATGCCGTTTTCCACTGCGTATGAAGGGTATTTTAGATACTGGTAAACCCACTTTTCCATGAACGTGCGGGGATCCGCGGAATTAAGGAACATGGGCTTTACGTCTACATCAGAGTATGCCATTACACCTGAGATTGTTCCGTCAGGCTTTGAAACGGAATCGTTCCGGAAAAGAGGCCTGGGGCCGTTACTTAGGGAAAGGGTATAACTGTAGATGTACTCAAGCTCCTTTTCCATCCCCTCAAAGTCTATGATATCATATGTGTCGCGGCCCGTTCCGTGCTCCGGATACCTTCCGGTAGTGAAAAGGGCGCTTGGAATCTCCTTGTCATAGAAGGCCACATAGTCTCCGGGATAGGGAGCCTGGCTCACAAGGGCTGCCCTCACGGGAAGGAGTTCCCCCATGAGGCCGTCGGCCACGGAGCCGAGGTCTGCGTTGCTGCCGGTATAAAGCTGGAGGTTATCCGCTCCAGTTCCCAGCATATCCAGGTTTATCATGGCATCTATGTTCCCTGCGTCCTTGAAAGAGCGGTTGAGGAAATACCATGCTCCCGCAAAGGTGTTTGCCGAAGCCCCGAAACCCACGAAGAGTATGCTCCGGCGCACAAGGGAGCGTGAATATGAGAGTTTCCTGGCAAGTTCCAGCATCATTGCAAGGCCGGAGGCATTGCCGTTGGCCCCGTAATAGATCCGGTTCACCGTTTCTCCGTCTACCATGACGGTATCCATGCCAAGGTTGTCAAGGCGTGCCCCTATGACTATGTACCTGTCATTGAGGGACTTGTCCCAGCCCTGAAGGAACCCCAGCACATTGCGGGAAGTAAGGGTGTCTCCTTCGGCGACTATGCTGAAGCTGTTTCCGGCCGAAAGGATGTCTATACCGCACTCCCCCAGTTTTTCCTCAAGATACAGGGCGGCCTCCTTTTCTCCTTCCGACCCCGCTTTTCGGCCTTCCAGGGCGGCCGACGACAAATAACCCACATGCTCCTTGAAAGCCCTCACGGTTTCGGAGTCGTCGAGGTCTTCTACGGAGACGCGGTACTGGGCAAAGCACACGGCCGAAACTGCAAAAACGGCCGCAAGAGTAGTTACACAGCGTCTGATCATTCGTTTACAAGCACCCAGCCATCCGGAGGGCAAATGCCCTTGCCGCGAAGCTGCTTAAGGGTTTTGACGGTTTGGTCCAGCGAGTTGGAGGGGCATACGGCTACGGCCAGGAGCCCGTTGCGGAAGCTGATTATCGAAGCCTTGTAACCGGCATCGTTGCAGGCGGCAAGCTTGCGTTCTGCGTAAGCGCGGTTCCTGAATGCTCCAACCACAACGCAGTATTTGGCTTCCAGCTTTGTGGTGAACAGGCCTCCAAGCTTGGAAGGGTTCACGATGGTTCCGCGGGCCTGGGAAAGGGAATCGATAAGATGGGCTTCAAGCGCGGCAAGGGAGTCCTCCATTGCCTTCTGGACCCTTTGCATGGAGTCCATCCTGGCCTGATGGCGGGCTTCCTCCTCCTCTATCTGCCTTAAGCGGATTTCCTCTACCTGGGCGGCGGTGGGGCGGCCGGCAATGCGGCGCACAAAGTCGCAGCCACTTGTGGACAGGGCCACAAGCACTACTAACACGGGGATGATAGTCTTTTTCATAGGCATTTATCCTATATTATGCAAAAATACACTTTTTTGGGGCCAAAGCAAAATATTAGTCGTATATTTGTGTCTGTATGAAGAAAACCATCCAACTGGAAGCCATGGACCCCATTGAAATCTACGGGGCCCAGAACAAGATACTTACGGAATTCTGCTCCTACTTTCCCCACCTCAAAGTGACGGCCAGGGGAACCCAGCTTATCCTTGAAGGCCAGGAAAGCGACATCTCGGAGTTCAGCATCCGGTTCGCGGAGCTCATAGACAAGCGCCATCACAAGATGAACCTCACCGTCTATGACGTGGAAGACATCTTCAGCGGCACTGCCACAGACTCCCACCGTCCCACCGCAGACTCCATCATCGTGCACGGCACGGACGGCAAAGCCATCCGCGCCCGGGGCAAAACCCAGCAAACCCTTGTTTCGGCCTACTTCGACAACGACCTCGTCTTTGCGATAGGCCCCGCCGGCACCGGCAAAACCTATGTTGCAATAGCGCTTGCGGTAAGGGCCCTTAAAAACCGGGAAATAAAGCGCATAATACTCACCCGCCCCGCCGTTGAAGCCGGAGAGCGCCTGGGCTTCCTGCCCGGAGACCTCAAAGACAAGCTGGACCCTTATCTCCAGCCCCTCTACGACGCCCTCTCGGACATGATTCCCTCAAAGCGCCTTCATGAATTCATGGAAGACGGCACCATCCAGATTGCACCTCTGGCATACATGAGAGGCCGAACCCTGGACAAGGCCTGCGTAATCCTGGACGAAGCCCAGAACACCAACCTCGGGCAGCTCAAGATGTTCATCACCCGCATGGGAACAAACGCAAAATTCATAGTCACCGGAGACGCCACGCAGATAGACCTCCCCCGCCGCGAAGACAGCGGCCTCATTGCGGGCATAAAGCTCCTGGAGGGCATTAAGGGCATAGCCACCGTCCGCTTCACAAACGAAGACATCGTGCGCCATCCCCTTGTCACCAAAATAGTAAAAGCCTTCGACCAAAAGGCCGAAGGCTCTGAATCCTAATTTCTTTCCTGAGAAAGATTATTTGCTTCCGTTGGTCTCGGCGAATTCCTTGTAGAAGTCGCTCTTGGCCTTGTAGTCGTTGGTGCTGTTGGAGAGCTGGTAGTAGGCGCGGCGAAGATACTCTGCGCAGGCCACCTTGTAGTCCATCTCCTTGCTCTCGTTGAAGCACTTCTCAAGAGGTTCGATGCACTTTGAAACGGCCTCGTCCCTGTTCTTGATGATGGCGTCGTACTCACGCTGGGGAGCGGTGAGAGGAAGTTCATCGGCGGCAACCTGGAACTCCACGGCACGCTCGTACCACATCTTACCCCATGCATAAAGTGCATAGTGATAAGTGGGATCTTTCTCAATTGAAGTGCGGAATGCGGCCTCGGCTTCTTCGTAGCGCTTCATCTCGGAGAGGATGTTGCCCTCTACGCCGTAAATGGAAGCGTTGTTGGGGTCGTTCTCCTTTGCCTTGTTCAGGAGGGAAAGGACATAGTTGGGATCCTCGTTGTTGGCCTCGGCGTAATTGATGAGGCCGATGATGATAGCCTGGTTCTGAGGATACTTGGCAAAGCCGTCCTCAAGCAGTTCCTTTTGCTTGGCGGTATTGCCCATGGCACCGTAAACATCTGCAAGACGGGCGTTGACGTCTCCGTTTTCACCGTAGTTGTGGTCCATGCAGATGGTGTAGTACTTGAGAGCGGTCTCATAGTCTCCTACGGAAACTGCGGTAAGGGCTGCATTGAAAGCTGAATCGTCTCCGGGAGCGGTGCAGGGAGCGGTGAAAGCAACGTCTGCGGCACCTTTGAAAAGCTTGCTGGCAGTTGCAGCGTCGCCAAGGGTGTAGGCGCTATAAGCTGCAGAATTGTAGTGACCCACAATTTCAGTGAGCTTCTCATTGACGTCCTTTTCCTTTGCGCCAAGTTCAAAGGCCTTTGCATATGCCTTTGCGGCTTCACCAAGAAGGTCTCCCTCTACGGAAGGCTTGGTGACAACGGTAAACTCAAGCTGTCCTGCGCCATTGAAATAAACATCCATGTGGGAGTAGGAAAGCTTGGTATAAGGGGCGCCATTTACCGTTACAACTTCTTCGGCGGCGGGTTTTTCCTTGGACATGAGGTCCCAGGTGGCCCTGTCTACGCCAAGTGCCACGGCGGATGTAGGATTGGTATAGGCTGCAAGGTAAGCCTTTCCAAGGTTGAGCCATGTGGCGGCCTTGGCGGCCTTCTTGGCATCCTGGCTGGCAGCGACAGCTTTGGCAACGGCCTTCTGCATATCGGCGTCGGACTTCTGCGCAAACGCAGCCTGCATGGTGCATGCAACTAGTGCAAGAGCAAGTAAAAGCTTTTTCATAATTATGTGTAATTAAACAATTTTAAACTTCTTCCGGGGTGCCTTCCGCTGCCTGTGATTCTTCGTCGTCGGAGTGGACAACTACGGAAATGGCTGCAATGGCATCTCCTTCCTTGATGTTGATGAGCTTCACGCCCTGAGTGGCACGTCCGGCAACACGTATTGTGCTGACAGGCATTCTGATTGTCATTCCGGAGCGGCAGATAATCATAAGGTCGTCTTCATCAGTGACGTTCTTGATGGCTACCAGACTTCCGGTCTTCTCTGTGATGTTAAGGGTTCTGACACCCTTAGCGCCACGTGAGGTCTGACGATAATCCATAGGGTCCGAGCGTTTGCCGTAACCATTCTCGGAGACGGCCAGCACCTGGTGCTTTTCTACGTCTTCGGCCTCAGGATCCTGGCAGACTACGCCTACCACATAATCCCCTTCATCAAGATTGATGCCACGGACGCCGGTGGAGGTTCTGCCAAGAGGCCTTGCCTCCCCTTCATCGAACCTTACGCACCTTCCGCCATGGGCTGCGATCATGATATTGCAACGGCCGTTGGTGAGGATTGCCTCAAGGAGCTCGTCGTCTTCGCGGATGTTGATGGCATTGACGCCGTTGGTACGGGGACGGGAATATGCTTCCAGGGAAGTCTTCTTCACCACGCCGTTGCGGGTTACCATCATTATATAGTTGTTGTTGATGAATTCTTCGTCTTTGAGAGTCTTGACATTGAGGTATGCCCTCACGGAATCATCGGGGTCTATCATGAGAAGGTTCTGGATGGCGCGGCCCTTGGACGTGCGGTTGCCTTCCGGGATCTCATATACCTTGAGCCAGTAGCACTTGCCTTTCTGGGTGAAGAGAAGCATGGTGCTGTGGGTGTTGGCAATATAGATGTGCTCTATGAAGTCTTCGTCGCGGGTGGCGCTTCCCTTCATGCCCACGCCTCCGCGGTTCTGGGTGCGGAATTCGGTGAGAGGGGTGCGCTTGATGTAACCAAGATGGGAGATTGTTATCACCTGGTCTTCGTCTGCGTAGAAGTCCTCCGGGTTGAATTCGTCGTCTGCGAGTGTGATTTCCGTGCGGCGGGGATCCCCGTAGCGGGCCTTGAGGTCCTGGGTTTCGGTTTTTACCACATTGAACTGCTCCTCAACGGAACCGAGGATTTCCAGGCAGCGCTCGATGAACTTCATGAGTTCGTCGTATTCGTTGCGGAGTTTTTCGCGGTCCAGGCCGGTGAGCTGGCCAAGCGTGAGGGCTATGATGGCGGCCGACCGGGGCTCCGTGAATCCGTAACGGTCCTGGAGCATCTGCTTGGCGTCTTCGCGGTTTTTGGTCTCGTAGCGGATGATATGGACGATCTCGTCGATGATGTCCATGGCCTTCAGGAGGCCTTCCAGGATATGGGCGCGTTTCTGGGCTTTCTCAAGTTCGAACTGGGTGCGGCGCACCACAACCTGATGGCGGAACTCCACGAATTCGCCGATTATCTCCTTGAGGCTGAGGGTGCGGGGACGGCCTTTCACGAGGGCCACGTTGTTGAACGAGAAACTGCTCTGGAGCGGGCTGTACTTGAAAAGCATGTTGAGGACCACTCCGGAGTTGGTGCCCTGCTTGAGACGGATTACCACGCGGGTTTCTCCG
>JAFVDC010000001.1 GCA_017478685.1 Bacteroidales bacterium
AAGAAACCCGAATTTGTGAAATATTCAGTGGCAAATACCGGGCTGTGGAGAATGCCGTCACGGAGGAGAGCGCTGTAACAAGTACCAAGTTTTCATCAGAAGAGATAAAACTGGTTGGGGACCGGCTTTCGGAGCTGTCAAGGGGAAAAGCGCTCAGAGAGGTTGTGAAGACGCTGAGAGATAGCGGACAATACGCTGTGTATGAAGAGCTTCCGGACGGGGAATTCCTTAAGGCAGCGTGGCGGCAGGACGCCCTTGGCATGAACAGGATAATAGATGTCTATGCCCTTGGGGTAAAACCCCATTATGCGGAGATAGATTCAATTGACATAGACATTCACGATGAAAACTATATCAGGGACCTACGGGCCGATGTCCGCTCTACGGTTCTAGCCCTTAGCCATGAGGGAGCATTTTACAGCATCACATTGTATGCCGCCCTGTGCTGGCTGGATGTGAACAGCAGATACGAAGCCACTGATTATGAGCCGCTTGATGAGGGACTGAATAAAAAAGCCTATGATGCCGTGAAGTCAACTGACTGGAACAATTATCCATACTCATCCATACTGGTACTTGGCTGCGGGCCCGAAAAGAAAGGAGAGGAAATAAGCCCCCAGAGCCGGATGAGGGCACTTTACGCAGCAGAGTTATACAGGCAAGGAAAAGCTCCTTTCCTCATTGTAAGCGGCGGCAGGGTGCATCCTTTCAAAACTCCCTATTCGGAGGCCGTCGAGATGAAACGTTACCTTGTGGAAAACTGCGGCATTCCGGAAGAGGCCATCATCTGCGAGCCTCATGCACGTCACACCACAACCAATATCCGCAATACCGCCAGGATTATGCTCACTTGCGGTATTCCGATGGACAAACCAGGAATTATCACTTCTTCTGCAAGCCATATAGATTACCTGGCCAGGCCCAACTTTCAAAAGACCTGCCTGAAACACATGCTGGTGGTTCCGTTCACACTTGGCAAGAGGCTGAATCCGCGTGAAATTGAATATTTTCCTCTCCCCTGCGCCACACAGGTTGTGTCAGAAGATCCCCTGGACCCGTAGTGTGTTTCGTTGCCCCCGGGCCGGAAATGGGAAAGGGGGAAATGATAAAATTTGTATCTTTGTGGGTTATGGCAGATAACTTTTTAGAAAATAGGGAGCAGGAACTGCGTGAAGCGCGGCCTAAAGTTGTGAGGAACCATGCGTCGCTGGATTCCCTGCTCAAGCGTAACCGCAGCTACAGGGGATTCGATTCCACCAGAATCGTGTCAAGGGAGGATCTGGTCAAATTGCTGGAGGTTACCAAATGGATTGGCTCCGGAATGAATGCCCAGCCGCTAAGATACCGCCTTGTAACCGGAGAAGATACAGCAAAGGTTCATCCTCTTGTAAAACTGGGAGCGGCACTGCCGGAGGAGCATCTTCCCCATCCCGGGCAGGAGCCGCAGACATATATAGTAGTATGTTCAGCAACAACAGGACGTGCTGTTGACATTGACCTTGGCATTGCAGCCCAGAGTATTTTGCTAAAAGCTGTTGAAATGGGTCTTGGTGGCATTTTTATCCTCAACTTCAATCCGCAGGAGCTGAACAAGGCGCTGGAATTGCCACTAAATCCAATTGCCGTGATAGGCATTGGCAAACCTTCAGAACCAGTGTTCCTTGTAGATGCAAAAGCCAGTGATTCACTTGATTATTATCGGAAGGACGGGGTGCACTTTGTGCCAAAGCTTTCGGTGGAGGACATCATCATATGAAAAGGCATTCTCATCTGATTTTGGCGTTTGCGCTGGTCCTGTGGGGATGTCAGCCGGAAAGCATCATTCCGCAGCCGGAGAAGGCAAAGCCGGAAGAGCCAGCAGATAAGCCTGTTGAGGAGCCCGAAGAGGAGCCCGGAGACGAACCTGATGTCCCAAAGGAGGAAGGGCTGCTTAGCGGCACTGTTATCGGCACAGAACTTTGCGTGGATTACAATACCAACCAGTCCAGCCGAACGGTTAACACGCACGACAACGTCTTTGACGGGGATTTTGACACTTTCTTTGCAACATACGCCCGCAGACGCACATGGGTGGGGCTGGACCTTGGCTCAAAGCATGTCATCACCAAGGTGGGCTATTCACCGCGCGTGAGCCAAGAAGGCCGCGTGGAACTTGCCCTCATAGAGGGCGCCAATGAGGCCGATTTCTCCGATGCCCTCCCCCTTGCAATCATAAAGCAGAAGGGCCGTACGCGGCAGATGGATTACATTGACATCAATTTCTCGAGGGGCGTGAGGTATGTAAGATATGTGGGGCCCAACGATGCCAGATGCAATTTGGCGGAGCTGGAGTTTTATGGCTGGGAAGGGGAAGGGAATGATGCTCAGCTGTATCAGCTCACGAACCTCCCCACAGTGGTCATCAACACGGCCGGAGCCAAGGACATCACATCAAAGGAGGTTTATGTTAGCTCTAATGTGTACATAATCTCAGAGGACGGGAAAAACCTGCTGGCAACCTCTGAAACCGGTGTCAAGGGCCGCGGAAACGCCAGCTGGGACTTCCCCAAAAAGCCGTACAAGATCAAATTCGCGGAAAAGCAGAGCCCGCTTGGAGCGCCTGCGCACGACAAGAAGTGGACTCTCATCAACAACTACGGTGACAAAACCCTCATGCGTAACATCCTGGCCTTTGAGGTGAGCAGGAGAATCGGTATGGCTTATACCCCCTTCTGCACGCCTGTGGACGTGATTCTGAACGGGGAATACCAGGGCTGCTACCAGCTCTGTGATCAGGTAGAAGTGGGCACCGGAAGGGTTCCGGCTAAGAACGGTTACCTCATTGAAATAGACGCATACAACTACACTGAGGATGTGAATTTCTGGTCCGCAAAAGGGATGCCGGTAACGGTGAAATATCCTGATTCCGACACTATTACATCGGCCCAGAAAACCTATATCCAGAGCTTCTTCGGGAAAATGGAGACGGCCGTGTTTGCATCCAACTTCAAGGACGCCACAAACGGCTACAGGAAGTACCTGGACGTGGACAGCTTCCTGAAAAACTTCATAGTGGGAGAATTCTGCGGCAACACGGACACCTACTGGAGCACCTATATGTATAAGGACAGCGCAAATGGAGTGTTCTACACCGGACCCGTCTGGGACTATGACCTTGCCTTTGAAAACGACGGCAGGACATACCCCGTCAACAATATCAACGACTTCATCTACTGTTCCAGAGGCTCTGTGGCATCGGAGGCCGTGAGGAACATGGTAAACCGCATAGTGAAGCAGGATGCCGCGGCAAGGGAGCGTTTATGCGAAATTTGGGACGGAGGCAAAGGGGCCCTAGCCAATCTGAACACTTATGTGGATGAGACGGCGGCCCTGCTTGAAGAATCTCAGCAGCTTAATTTCAAGCGCTGGCCCATAATGAACCAGACAGTTCACCAGAACCCGCGCATAGAGGGCTCCTATGCGGGAGAAGTTAGTCGCGTCAAGAATTATATCACGGGCCGTCTCACAAAGTTTGACAGCCTGGTGCATCAATAGGCGCTGAGCCCAAGCATCTTTTTGATAAGGCCGAACATCTTGTACGGCATATAACGGAACTTCAGGTCTATCCAGGCGGGGGTTTTCACCACGGCGCGCTCATGGCTGAACGCCAGGAAGCTGCGCTCTGAGTGGTAGCTTCCCATACCGGAATTCCCCACGCCGCCAAAGGGAATATTGCTGTTGGCTATGTGCATTATGGTGTCGTTGATGCAGGCGCCGCCGGAAGTTGTGCGGCCGATTATATCCCAGGCATCGGCCTCCTTTCCAAAATAATAGAAGGCAAGGGGCTTTTCACGGGAGTTGACAAATTTTACCACCTCTTCCCGGTCCTTGAAAGTGAGGATGGGGAAAATGGGACCGAAGATTTCTTCCTGCATCACCGGGGCATCCGGAGAAACGCCGTCAAGGAGGGTAGGCTCTATCCAGAGGTTTTCCCTGTTGGAGCGGCCTCCGGCAAGGATTTTTCCATCGGCAAAATAAGCGGTGAGGCGGTCAAAGGCCGATTCCTTCACTATGTGCACGAATTTATCGGAGTTCTCCGTGCCATCCGGATACAGGCCTGCGAGCTCCTTCTTGAAGGCTTCCACAAAGGCGTCCTTTATGTCTTCATGCAGGAAAAGGTAATCCGGCGCAATGCAGGTTTGGCCGCTGTTGAGGCACTTTCCCCAGGCGATACGGCGGGCAGCAAGGGTAAGGTTGGCGTCCCTGTCCACTATGCAGGGGCTCTTTCCGCCAAGCTCCAGGACCATGGGTGTGAGATATTTCGCCTGGGCTTCCATGGCTATCCGGCCAAGGGAAGGGCTGCCGGTGAGGAACACCAGGTCATAGCGATGCTTGAACAGTTCCCCGTTCACCACGCGGTTACCCTGAACCGTGGCGATGTACTCCTCCGGGAAGGTATCGGCAATCATTTCCTCCAGCACCTTTGACACGCGCGGAACGTACGGCGAAGGCTTCAGGATGGCCGTACATCCTGCCGATATTGCCCCCACCAGCGGGTTAAGCAGCAGCTGCACAGGGTAATTCCATGGGCTCACGATGAGCGTGCACCCAAGCGGCTCCCGCACGATATAGCTTGACGACGGCATTCCCGTGAGAGGCGTAGGCTTACATTTCCTCTTTGCCCATTTGGCGGTTTTGCGGATAGCCTCTCCTATCTCCCCGTACACAAGGCCGATTTCCGTCATGTAGGCTTCCTCATAGCTCTTGTGAAGATCGGCCCAAAGGGCGTCACAAAGGGGTTTCTCCCACTTTTTGAGGCCACTATTGAACGCCTTCAACTGCCCTACGCGCCACTTGATGTCACGGGTGGTTCCGGTGGCATAGAATGCCCGTTGTTTTTCTACCAGCTCTTCTATGCGCTCTGCGCTTGTATTCTCTATTGCCATAATCTTTGTGTTACTACCCACAAAGATAATGGAAAAAGGATTCCGGTGCAAAACATGGGTGTTTTTGCACCTGAACCCTGTAAAAACGCCGCCCCAAGTGCAAAAAGAGGGTGATTTTGCACCTGGGCCGAAACATACGGGGGCTACTTGGTATAGAGTCCCATCCTCCGGAAGGTCACATCGCCCTCAAGCAGGTTCGGCCCGTCCACATTCACCTCTTCACGAGCGAGTACCAGCTTGTCCTTGCTGCACTCTTTCACATAGTACCGTGCTGCGGGCGTATAGGCCGCTTTCCGGTCCTCTTGCATGAAATCGTGGTCCAACTCAAAGAGGTAAATTTCCGACGTGGAACTGCCTACGCCAGGATAGCCGTTCTGATGTTCTCGGTAGATGTACTTTGCCTCCGAGTCTCCGGAGAATACATCAGATACGTATATTGTCAGGATAAACGGATCTTGACTCTCTTTGTTGATGCTCGAGAAGGTCCAGATCACCAGCCCTGCATCCTGCACTCCTTCCGGATACACTTTCTCCCAACTGCCCTCCAGGTTGTTGGAAAGGTCAATTTCAGGAATCACCTTCCCACACCCGCACAGCCCTGCCACCAGCAGCGCTGCACAAATAAAAGTC
>JAFVDC010000024.1 GCA_017478685.1 Bacteroidales bacterium
CACCATGACACCGGACGACTCCATCCGCTACTACAAGTCCTTCTTCCGCGCCGCCTTCATGGCCATTGAGCCCGGAACAGGCCATGTGAAAGCGTATGTGGGCGGCCCGGACTACCGCTACTTCAAATACGACAACGTGCGTCAGGGCAAGCGTCAGGTGGGATCTACCGTAAAGCCCTTCATCTACACCCAGGCAATGGAATCCGGCATGACCCCCTGCGACCAGGTGCTCAACTCCCCCGTCGTCATAGTGACCAACAAGGACGGAGACACTTGGTCTCCCCAGGACACCCACGCAGACGGATCCATGGTGGACCTTACCTGGGGCCTTGCACATAGCTCCAACTCTGTTTCGGCCTATCTCATGAAGCAGCTGGGCCCGGAATCCATGGTCTCCATGATGAGGAAGATGGGTATCTCCGGCTTCATAGACCCCGTGGTATCCCTTTGCGTAGGCGCCGCAGACCTTTCAGTATATGATATGGTAACCGCCTACAACACCTACCCTTCCGGCGGCGTGTACACAAATCCCATATTCGTAACCCGCATAGAAGACTCTGAGGGCAATATCCTGGGGCAGTTCAGCACCCGGAAACATGAAGCCTTGTCGCCAAGGGTAACCGGTGAAATGATTTCCATGATGAGGGCCGTGGTAGACCAGGGTACCGGCGTAAGGCTCAGGCTCAAATACGGCCTCAAAGGTGAACTCGCCGGCAAGACCGGCACCACCAACGACAACTCAGACGGCTGGTTCATAGGCTACACGCCCCGTATCACCGCCGGCGTATGGGTTGGCTGCGAAGACCGCTATGTGAGGTTCGCCAACAACAGCCTGGGACAGGGCGCAAACATGGCGCTTCCCATATGGGGGCTCTGGATGAAGAAGGTGCTGAAGGACGGCACCCTGGGCATAACGGAGGCCGATGTCTTCCCCGAAGAACTGAAGGGTTCCTGGTGCGTCCCAGCCACGGAAACCGGCTCCCAGGAAACAGACCTTGAAGAATTTTATTTTGAATAATGGCTAAGTATAAGTCAATTGCAGTTATTTACGGCTCAGACTCCTCAGAATGGGAGGT
The DNA here is from genome assembly GCA_017478685.1 of Bacteroidales bacterium. The sequence continues at coordinate 1,077 of JAFVDC010000024.1, forward strand.
TTCGTGCCGAAGCGGAGAATTCATCGCGTCCCGCATAGACGAATTCCGCTACGATGTCTATGAAATCTTTGCCCGTTTCGGCAAATGGAAACTTGTTGCCATGCGCAAGGCCAATTCCATGCGCATGCCTTTCCCGGAAGGCGCCCAACCGGAAATTGACAAGACGGATTTTTCCGTGATGGTGCTTGGAGAAAAGGTCCAGCTGGACTTTGCATACATCATGCAGCACGGCGCTCCCGGAGAAACCGGCCTCCTGCAGGGCTACCTTGAGATGCTGGGCATTCCCCACTCCACCTGCAGCGCATTTGTCACCAGCGTGGCCTTTGACAAGTATTCCTGCAAGAGATATCTCCAGGATGCCGACTACGTGAAGTTCGCCCCGGACTGCGTCATCCGCCGCGGAGAAGACGTCCACAACTTCTGCAAGAAAGTCGGGGAGCGCCTCCAGTTCCCGGTGTTCGTAAAACCCACGGACAACGGCTCCAGCTTCGGCATAACAAGGGTGGAAAGGCCGGAGGACCTTGTTTCGGCCATTGGCTTTGCTTTCTCCGAAGGCCGAACGGTGATGGTGGAGCAGGGCATCCCCTGCCAGCACGAACTCACCTGCGCGGTGTACTCCGACGGCCCGGAGGTGAAGGCCCTGCCCGTCATCGAGATCATTTCCCAGACCGGATGGTTCGACTACGATGCCAAGTACAACGGCCTCAGCCGGGAAGTCTGCCCCGCCGAAATCCCGGACGAACTTTCCGTCCACGTGCAGGAAATCTCCAAGCGCATCTACCGCCACCTTGGCTGCAAGGGCCTGGTGAGGATAGACTATATTTCGGCCCCGGACGGCATCTACTTCCTGGAAGTGAACATTATCCCCGGCATGACAAACGCCTCCCTGGTGCCCAAGATGGTGCGTGCGGCAGGCATGGACATGACCTACTTCCTCTCAAAGATTATTGACAACAGTTAATAATGCTCCTTGCCGATTTCATCAAAAAAGGCGTAGCAGCGCTTGAGTCTTTGTACCCCACCGCCGAAGCCCACAACATTGTGCTGATGCTCTGCGAGAACATCCTGGGGACAAAGAGTTACACGCATATAGTAGAGCCCAAGTATAACATAGACCGGAAGTCGGAGCAGCCCCTGGCCGAAGCCATGCTGCGCCTGCAGGCCTCCGAGCCCATCCAGTATGTGATTGGGCGCTCGGATTTCTGCGGCCGTTCCTTCAAGGTTAATGGGAACGTCCTCATTCCCCGCCCGGAAACGGAACTCCTGGTAAGGGAAGCCATCAAGATTGCCGGCCGAATCCAGCGCATGCGCATCCCTTACGGGAAAAGCGCAGAGCCTGTCCGCATCCTGGACCTTTGCACAGGTTCCGGAAACATTGCGTGGTCCGTAGCCCTTGGCGTTCCCGGCGCAAGGGTTGTGGGCGTGGATATCTCCGAAGCCGCCCTGGATGTTGCCAGAAGCCAGAATTTTTCGGCCGACCTCAAGGCCAGCGGCGCCCTTGCCCCCACATTTGTTGCCGCCGACATCCTTGACACTGAGCAGGAATTCAACTACGGTTCCTTTGACCTTGTGCTGTCCAATCCTCCCTACATCATGGAAAAGGAGAAGCCGCTCATGAGAAAGAACGTGGTGGACTTTGAACCGTCGCAGGCCCTCTTTGTCCCGGATGAAGATCCCCTGGTGTTTTACCGTGCAGTTGCCCGGTGGTCCCAGCGCTTCCTTTCCCCGGACGGCAAGGGCCTCACGGAGATAAACGAGGCCCTTCCCACGGAGACAGTGGGGGTTTTCAGGGACTCCGGATTTTCCGAGATCGACGTAGTGAAGGACTTTTTTGACAAAAAACGCTTTGTGTTTTACATGAAATAGGCATCTGAGATAACTCAGATGCCTTTTTTGAAAATTATCCGTGTTACAACGTTTGAAACGGATAACTCTTCTGAACTTTGTATCCGGAGCCGGGCTTTTAATCCGGATATAGAGAATATGAAAAAGTTTTTTGCCATTGCAGTGCTAGCCATTTCGATATGCGGCTGCAGGAAAGTAGAGATTGTGAGTGAACCTGAAACGGCCCGGGAGGAAGCGCCGGGATTTGTGGCGCTTGAAGACGTCGCCCGGATTTTCGCCGGCCTTCCAATAGGAGTGGGACAGGTGACGGAGGTGCACGACGCCGCATCTTCTTCGGCCGGAAACGGCTACGACGAAGAATACCTCATGAAAGACCTCTTTGCGGCCCCGGGATGCGGGGTTGGGGACGAGCCTTCCAAGGCCGCCGGGAACTACGAAAAACCGCTGAGGGAACTTCTCCTAGAGGCTCTTGCCTCCGACACCAAGGCCCATGACGGGGCCCGGTGGCTGGACTCGCTGTCCGTTTCCGACGTCCAGATCTACTGGCCGTACTCGGAGGACTGGGACGGGAAACAGCTTCCGGTTATAACCTTCGACCCCGGAGACCTTGCCACAAGCAACGTGGGTTACGCCCTGAGGGCCGAGGGCGGCTATGACAAGGTAATGGTAGACGAAAAAATGGCGGCCGAAAGGCCTGTGTGGGTGATGAACCGCAACTCCGACGCCGACTACAAATCCCTTGAGATGAGGCGCCGCGAAGACCCTTCCTGGGGAAACGGAGGCGGGGACATCATAGTTCGGCCTTCAACAAAGGCCTCAGAGCCGGACTTCAAGACCCTGGTCCTTCGCTCTTTCACCGCCAAACGCCAGTACGACAGCTGGTTTGCCGGCGGGGCCGAATTTTTTGTGAAACTTGGAAGCATAGACTCTTTCAGGGCATCAACAGAGGCCGAACTGAGGCTGTACGAGCCCACGGTAACGGATTTCATGATTGTGGTGAAGCGGAAGCAGGTTGGGGAGGAGATCCCTTTCAACGCCGTGCTGGTGAGCGAATGGACAAAAGGGCTCACAACCTGCGCATTCATGATTACGGAGGACGACGGAGGCACCCGAACTTCCTGGAAGTGCAACGCCACGGTAAAGATAAGTTCCAAGAGCTACGGCATTGAACTGGAGATTCCCCTGTACACCCGCGATGACGTTGTGTGGCGCGGTTCCCTCACCCGGGGCTACATAGAAAAGTATAACGGCACGGTTGGCCATTTTGGGGACGTGGACCTTGTTCTGGAGCTTATCTGATATGGGTGCGGCAGCATTAAATGTTGTTACAGATTTGCTTTTCTGTAATAACATTCCTACCTTTGTCATTGAAATGGACAAAAGTCATGGAAACAACAATCATAAAGATTGGCAACAGCCGAGGCATAATCATTCCGGCATCAATTCTCAAGAAGTTTCACGTGAAGGAAGGAAGCAAGGTAAGACTTGACGAAAAAGACGGCGCGTTCACTCTTAGTTTCATTGAGGAAGAGGAGCCTTATACCGGGCCTTATACCGGACCTTTCAAGGCTCTCAAGGACCTTGTAGATGAAGACGCCTGGGGCGGCAAAGACATGGATCCCGTGGAATATGTGAGGCAGCTCAGGGATTCCACCGGAAAAGAAGGTAAGTTTATTCCTGAATGGTAGAATTATGTATTTGATAGATTCTGATATCCTGATTGCATTAAGCAAAGGACAGGTCTCGATTCAGGAAAAGATGACCCGGGCCGGTTTGGACAATTGCGCCATTTCTGAAATATCCTTGGCGGAATTATATGTGGGGGCATATAAAACCAAAAGCAAAAGACGCGAATCCGTACTGGCTTTTTTGGAACAGCTTGTTGCCATAATTCCTATTTCTTCGGCAATCAAGAAATACGCCCTTATCCGAACCCAACTGGAGGCCCTGGGCATTCGTCTGGAAGACATGGACCTTTTCATTGCAGCAACGGCGCTGGTCAATGACTACACGCTGGTAACCCATAACACCCGGCACTTCTCACGCATCCCCGGGCTCAAACTTGAAGACTGGATAGAGGAATAACCGTCTTTCTCAAGGTCAAATACCAAACACTGCTATACGTCAATTGACGCATAGTGGTAGTTTTGACCATATTCTCATACTATTTTTTGGAAAACAATAGAAATTTAGTTACTTTTGCATGAGCAAAAAAGTTAAGGAGATCATTCTCTTATTAGAAATAAACGGGTGGAGACATGTAAGAACCAGAGGTGATCACAGAGTTTTCAAGAAGATTGGAAACTCAAAGAACATCAGTGTTCCAGGGAAAGACAGCGGAGACTTGGCCGAAGGCACTTACAAAAAGATACTCAAAGATGCAGGATTAAACTAGATATTGATATGAATATTCTACATGCAGTTATTGAACGCGCAGAGCACAATTACTCTGCATATGTTGAAGAGGTAGACGGAGTTGGCGGCATTGGTGACACCCTTGAAGAAGTGAAAAAAAGCTTAGAGGAAGGCCTGGTGGTTTTGAAAGAAGCTTGCATCGATTTTGGAGATCCTGTTCCGGAACCTCTTAAAGACCAGTACCAACTGGTATTCAGAATGGACACAAAGTCCTTTCTGCAGATGTACTGCAAAATATTCACAAAGTCGGCACTTGAACGTCTTACAGGAATCAACCAGAAGCAACTGTGGCATTATGCCAATGGAATCACAAAACCCCGGCCGGCACAAGTTCAAAAAATAGAAAATGCACTGCACAAACTTGGGGAAGAGCTGATTTCGCTGGAATTGTAATAACTTTGACGCTATGACCTTCTTGGAACTTCTTGCACCGGCTCGTACGGCCGAAATCGGCAAAGCCGCCATCGACTGCGGCGCAGATGCCGTGTACATTGCAGGGCCTGCGTTCGGAGCCCGCGCCGCGGCCGGAAACAGCATTGAGGATATCAGGGAACTGTGTTCCTACGCTCATCGCTTTGGCGTAAGGATTTACGCCACGGTTAACACAATCCTTTATGAAGATGAACTGAAGGCCGCCGAGGAACTGGTCCGGCAGCTTGCAAGTGCCGGCGTAGATGCCCTCATCGTGCAGGACCCTGTTGTAATTGAGATGGCATCAAAGGCTGGCCTTATAGTTCACGCTTCAACGCAGTGCGCCATAAGGACGCCGGAAAAGGCCCGGTTCATTGAGAGTCTCGGATATGGGCGCCTGGTACTTGAGCGCCAGCTTTCCCTTGATGACATACGCGCAATACGCAAAGCCGTTTCGGCCGAAATTGAATTCTTCGTCCATGGCGCCCTCTGCGTATGCTACAGCGGCCAGTGCTACCTGTCAGAATATCTTACGGGCCGAAGCGCCAACCGCGGGGAATGCGCCCAGGCGTGCCGAAGCCGCTACGACCTTATGGACGGCAGCGGGAAGGTGCTGGCAAGGGACAAAGCCCTTCTGTCCCTCAAGGACTACAACCTTCTTCACCGGCTTGAAGACCTTGCAAATGCCGGAGTGTGCTCGTTCAAGATCGAGGGGCGCCTCAAGGGCGAATCATACGTGCGGAACGTTATCACCGCATACAGCGAGGCATTGAACGCCTTGGTTCAAAAACACCCGGAGAAATACTCCAGGGCATCTTTCGGCCGCGTTTCCGGCGGCATTGCACCGGACCTTGAAAAGACATTCAACCGCGGCTACACAGACCTTTTCATTGACGGGAAGCGCGGGAAATGGTCCTCAATGGACGTCCCCACATACATCGGGGAATACGCTGGAGAAGTTGCCCGCATTACCGCAGACGGAATAGTCCTGAAGTCTTCGGCCCTTGACCTTGCAAACGGAGACGGCTTTGCATTCCTCTCCGGCAACGAGATTGTCGGCTTCAGGGCCGATGTCGCCGAAGGACTGAACCTTCGCTGCCGGGTTCCGGAAGAACTCCGGGCCGGCACAAGGCTTTATCGGAATATCAGCGCCAAGTTTCAGAAAAGGCTGGAGGCTTCGGCCCCGGTGAGGGAGATCGGCGTATCCCTGAGCGTGACCGTTTCCCCTGATTCCCTTGCGGTTACGGCAGTTTCCGAAGATGGCCGAAAAGTGACCCGGGAATTTCCTGCAGGCACGGATTCGGCCCGGGACCGCTCCAGAATGCTGGAGATTATTCACGGGCAGCTTTCAAAACGAAGCTGTCACTACAGTTTTGAAGTAACTCAGTTACAGGCATCCGGCACCGTACCCTTCATGGCGGCTTCCTTCCTCAACGGCATCCGGAGAGATATTGCCGGTGAGCTTGACGGAATGCCAGTGAATGCCATTGCGCTTAAAGCGGGAGCGATATCATCGGCCTCATCCCCGGAAACGCTGTCCTACAAGGCGAATGTGGCAAATTCCAAGGACCGGGAGCTATACTCTTCCCGCGGTGCCGCCCAGATTGAAGACGCCTATGAGATTACTCACAGGGCTGGTGCGGAACTTATGCGCAGCAAGTACTGCGTGCGCCATGAACTTGGCTTGTGCCCCAAACAAGGCAAATACAAGCCCGAACCTCTCTATCTTCTCAATGCCGGCAAGCGCCTGCGCCTGGACTTCCACTGTGCAGAGTGCGAAATGACTGTTTCCGACATTTAAGCCGTGGGGGTAAGTTTCTGATTATTAATACGTTATGCGAAAGAGGGTGCTCATAATCAAGCACCCTCTTTTACATAAAACACTCAGCATCAATCACTTACCTCCACGCGAGAGAGCAGAAGCCAGGGTCAAATCTTCCGGAGTAGTGATTTTTATGTTGTATTTCTCCCCTTCCGTGTAGGTGAGGGGGATGCCGAAGCGTTCGGCCACGGAGGCGTCGTCCGTGAAAGAGGTGTCAAAGCCTTGGGTATAAGCGGCTTTAAGGAGTTCAGAGCGGAAAATCTGGGGCGTCTGGGCGCCGAAAAAGCGGCTGCGGTCTGCGGTTTCACCGGTGGGGACAAGTTTCCCGGAAGGGTCTTTCTCCAACACCTTGAGGGTATCTGTAACCGGCATCACGGGAATAAGGGCCTCCACGGATTCGGCCTCCGCAAAGAGTCTCTTTATGGTACCGGCCGAAATAAGCGGCCTTACGCCGTCTTGCACCGCAACAAGGGCGCCGTCCGGAACATACTGAAGCGCATTTCTCACAGAATGGAAACGGGTGAACCCGCCCTTTACAAGGCGCTGCGGGCAGTTGAAATTTTCCCGGATGCAGTACTGGCGCCAGGAAACCACATTGGCCTCCGGCAGCACCGTAATTATGTGAATGTCAGGGATTGCCGAAAGAAACTTTTCTATGGTAAGCCGAAGTATCGGCTTCCCTCCAAGTTCCAGGAACTGCTTGGGGACGGCGGCGCCCATGCGGGTGCCCATGCCGCCTGCCGTAATTATGACGAATCTTTTTCTTTCCACGCGCGCAAATACTTTATGCAAATCTAAAAAATTATTCGTAATTTTGAAAGTTAAACGCAAAAGACCCTTACCAGCATATGGCTTTCAACTTTTTAAGTCAGGAATTGGCAATAGACCTGGGAACAGCCAATACCGTCATTTTCCAAAATGACCAGATTGTGCTTGACGAGCCCTCCATCGTTGCCATAGACAACCAAACCGGAAAATGCATCGCCCTTGGCCAGAAAGCCAAGCTCATGCATGAGAAAACCAACCCCGGCATCAAGACTGTCCGTCCGCTCCGAGACGGCGTAATCGCAGACTTCAACGCAGCGGAAATGATGATCCGCGGCTTCATAAAACAGGTGAACGCCCGTCACCGCAGCCTCTTTGCCCCCAACATCAAGCTTGTGGTAGGCATCCCCTCAGGCTCCACGGAAGTGGAAATCAGGGCTGTCCGTGACTCATCGGAGCACGCCGGAGGCCGTGACGTGTACCTCATCTATGAGCCCATGGCCGCAGCCCTTGGTATCGGCCTTGACGTTGAAGCCCCTAAAGGAAACATGGTTGTGGACATCGGAGGCGGCACCACGGAAATCGCCGTCATCTCCCTTGGCGGCATTGTCCAGCAGGAATCCATCCGCGTCGCCGGAGACGTCTTCACCGCCGACATCCAGAATTACCTGAGGCAGCAGCACGTGATAAAGGTTGGAGAAACCACCGCGGAGAAAATCAAGATTGCGGTTGGCGCAGTCATCCCCCAGCTCCCCGGAGAAGAGCCCGAGCCCTTTGTGGTCCGCGGTCCCAACCTCATGACCGGCCATCCCGCAGAGGCCGTAATCCCCTACCAGGAGATCGCCCACTGCCTGGACAAATCCATCGCCCGCCTTGAGGCCGCAATCCAGCAGGTCCTGGAGCAGACTCCCCCGGAGCTCTACTCCGACATCGTTGAAAACGGCATCTTCCTAAGCGGCGGCGGCGCACTCCTCCGCGGCCTTGACAAGAGGCTCTCGGACAAGGTGAACATCCCGTTCCACGTGGCCGAAGACCCCCTGAAGGCTGTTGCCCGCGGAACCTGCATCGCCCTCAAGAACACAGACAATTACTCCTTCCTCATGAGATAACAGATGCCTAAACGCAGCGTCCTACCGGGAATAGTGAACATCGCGGTCTTCATTTTACTGGAGATCGCGTGTCTGTATCTTCTGAGCCACAACTCGGAGGCCCAGCGCACCTGGATCGCAGACGCCGGAAACGCCGTCAAGGGCACTGTGTGGGGCTGCACGGAGAAAGTCCGCGACTATTTCTCCCTCAAAAGCGCCAACGACTCCCTGGCCCTGGACAACCACCGTCTCATGGAAGAAGTGATACGCCTGAGGGAAATGGTGCGCCGCTCGGGCGCAGACACCGTGAAACTCTCCTCCCTTCCCGGCTACACCGTAATTCCCGCAGAGGTTGTGAAAATGAGCCGTGCCAAACAGCACAACTACATTATCCTCAACCGCGGCTTTGAAGACGGCATCCGTGAAAAATCCGGAATCATCACAAAGAACGGCGCAGTGGGCATCATAGACGCCGTGAGCGCCCATTTCAGCTACGCCCTATCTTTCCAGAACACGGACATCTCCATCAGCGCCCGCCTTGGCTCTGAAGGCGGAAACGGCCTGCTGGTATGGGACGGCAAAAGCTCAAACGGAGCTGTCCTCAAGGAGATTCCCCTCCAGTACAAGTACAATCCCGGAGACACCGTGTACACAAGCGGCCACTCCCTGGTATTTCCCCCGGACATCCCGCTTGGAACGGCCGGCAAGGCCAAGATTATCAACGGCTCCACCAACGAAATTGAGGTCACTCTTTTCCAGGAGTTCAAGGCCATACGCTACGTAACCGTGGTTCACAACGATTCCTTTGACGAAGTGGAGGGCTTTGAGAAATGAAAAACAACAGGTTCTGGGCGGCGTACACGCTGCTTTTCATAGCACAGCTGCTTCTTTGCAACTACTTCACCTTCACCCCCTGGATGATGGCCACCCTGCTTCCCGCCATGGTGCTGTGCCTTCCCCTTGAGATAGGCACCACGGGAGCCATGCTCATTGCCGCCGCAACCGGGCTTGGAGTGGACCTTCTGTCGGAAGGCATCCTTGGAATCAACGCCATGGCGCTCATCCCGGTGGCTTTTGCCCGCAAGAAGATTATCTCCATTGTTTTCGGCGCAGACCTTCTGGCCCGCAACAAGTCCTTCTCCATAAGGCGCAACGGCCTCACAGCCGTACTCATGGCCCTTATAATAGGCCTTTCCACCTTCCTTGTCATCTACATCTGGGCCGATTCCGCCGGTGCCCGCAGCTTCGGCTTCAATGCCGGGCGGTTTGGCGCCTCGCTTGCGGTAAGCCTCATCTTCTCTGTCCTCACCGTCAGGGCGCTTACAACACAAGAGTAAATGGAGCACGGGAAACGTCATATCCCGCTGCTGATCGGCCTTGGCGTAACGGCGCTTGTACTGCTGGCAAAAATCTTTTCCCTGCAGGTGATAGACCGCTACAAAGAGGACGCAGACCGCAATTCCACCGTCTACGAGACCATCTATCCCACCCGCGGGGTCATCTACGACCGCAACGGGGACATCCTGGTGGGAAACAAGGTGGCCTACGACATCCTTGTGAGCCCCCGGGAGGTACAGGCTTTTGACACCCTGGCCCTTGCCACGGTTCTGGACGTGACGCCGGAATTCATCAGGGGAAAACTCAAGGAATACAGCCGCAGGCGCTCTGCAATAGGATTTCAGTCCGTCACCATGATGCGCATGGTCCCGGCCGAAACTTACATGCGCTTCGACGAAGTAAAGTACCGTTTCCCGGGCTTCAAAGGGCAGGTCAGGAGCGTCAGGGACTACCCCTTCAATGCGGGCGGAAACCTCCTTGGATATGTTTCCGAGGTAAACCAGGCATACATAGACCGTCATCCCGGCGAATACCGCAGCGGAGACTACGCCGGCATGACCGGCATCGAGGCTGCCCGTGAAACGGATCTTCGCGGAGAGAAGGGATACCACATCTACCTCCGCAACTCCCGCAACCAGATTGAGCAGCCCTACAAGGACGGACAGGAGGACAAGGAAGCCATCCCCGGCCACGACATAGTTACCACCATAGACGCCGCCCTGCAGCAGTACGGGCAGGAGCTCATGCAAAACAAGGTGGGCTCAATAGTGGCAATAGAACCCTCCACAGGGGAGATTCTGGCGCTGGTGTCGTCCCCGGGCATAGATGTTTCGCAGCTGGCCGATATCGGCCGTCACTGGGAGGAAATTTCGGCCAATCCATACAAGCCCATGTACAACAGGGCGGTGCAGGCGTCATACCCCCCGGGCTCCGTGTTCAAACTGGTCAACGGGCTCATCGGCCTTGAAGAGGGCGTCCTGAGGCCGGAGATGATGTATCCCTGCCATCAGGGCTACCACTTTGGGGCGGGGCACAAGCTTGGATGTCACGCGCACAAGAGCCCCATCAACATGGAGGAGTCCATCATGATGAGCTGCAACGCCTACTACTGCTACGTGCTCAAGAACATCCTGGACAACCGGGAATACGACAATGTGGCCGAAGGCCTGGACCACTGGAGGGAGATGGTGATGAGTTTTGGTTTCGGCCGAAAACTGGGAAGCGATTTCCCCGCGGAACTCTCCGGCAGCATTCCGTCCTCCAAAACCTACAACAGGGCATACGGAAAGGGCAGGTGGAATTCCACTACGGTGATTTCGCTGTCAATCGGCCAGGGAGAAATCCTGGCAACGCCCATGCACCTTGCGAACCTCTGTGCCACAATTGCAAACAGGGGGTACTACTATATTCCGCACATTGTGAGGGAGTCTCCCGGCGTGCCGCTGGACCAGCGCTTCAAGGAAAGGCAGTACACCCTTGTGGACACCCTTCAGTTCCCCAAGGTGATAAAGGGCATGTGGCGGGCCGTGAACTCCGGTCCGGGCATGGGAGGAACGGCATGGATAGCCCATGTGGACTCCCTTGACATCTGCGGAAAAACCGGCACGGCGCAGAATCCCCGCGGCGCGGACAACTCCGTGTTCGTGTGCTTTGCACCCATGGACAATCCCAAGATAGCCATTGCGGCGTATGTGGAAAACGGCGGCTTCGGGGCCACCTACGCGGCCCCCATGGCGTCCCTCATGGTGGAAAAATACCTCAACGGAAGTGTCTCCAGGCCCGCGCTTGAAAAGCGCATGAAGGAGGCCGACTTAATGGCAAGGGTAAAGCATGATTGACGGCAGTTCTCATAGAAAGACGGTCCGCCAGTCTGTAGACTGGTGGGTAATAGGCGTTTACCTGCTGCTGGTAATCATCGGCTGGGTAAACATCTATGCCGCCACCCACACCTCAAGCGCAGGGTCCATGCTGGACTGGAGTTCCCGCGCCGGCAAGCAGTTTGTGTGGATACTCACGTCCTTCGGCCTTGCGGGGCTCATCCTTTGGATACTGCCGTCCCAGTTATGGGAGGGCGTCGCACCGGTGCTCTATGCCTTTGTGCTGGGGCTTCTGGTGCTGGTGATATTCGTTTCATCGGATGTCAAGGGCTCCCATTCGTGGTTCGACCTCGGGCCCATACGCTTCCAGCCGGCAGAGGTCTCAAAAATCACAACTTCGCTGCTGCTGTCGCTTGTCATGAGCCAGCAGTGGTTCAAGATGAGCCGCGCCAGGGACTTTCTCCTTGCGGCGGCAATAATCGGCCTTCCAATGCTTGTGATTGTGGCCGAATCCGAAACCGGCAGCGCCCTTGTGTATGCCGGATTCATCTTTGTGCTTTACCGCGAGGGGCTTTCAGGGTGGTGGCTGGCGGCCATCGGCCTTGTGATAATGCTCTTTGTGGGGACTCTCACCGCGGGGGCCTACACCACCATCCTGGCAATGATAGGGATACTGGTTCTAAGCGCCGCGTTCGATCAGCCTTCCCGCCTCAAGAAAAGGCTTCTGATTGGCGGAGGCTTCGTGCTTGCCATGGCCCTGTTCCCTTCCCTGCTTAACTGGCTTGGCAGCCTTGTGCAGGGGCAGATGGACAAACTGGCAATGCGCCCCTGGGTGCCCCGCGCAGACGAAACCCAGGACTATTTCTGGGGCTTTGTCCTCCGAATCAAGCCGGTGTGGGTGCTCATTGGCCTTTCCGTTGCCGCGCTGCCGGCCGTGCTTTGGGCGGCGTACAAATACAAGGACAAGTTCCTGGCACTTTGCTGCGGGGTATTCATTGCGGGAACCATTATGGTTTTCTCCACGGATTTTGTATTCCAGAATGTGCTCCAGCCTCACCAGAGAGGCCGAATAGAGGTTCTGCTGGGGCTCAAGGAAGACCTCGCCGGGGTTGGCTACAACGTGAACCAGTCAAAGATTGCCATAGGCTCCGGCGGCCTTCTTGGGAAAGGCTTCCTGAAGGGCACGCAAACCACCTTCGGCTTTGTGCCGGAGCAGTCCACGGACTTTATCTTCTGCACCGTCGGCGAGGAATGGGGCTTCCTTGGATGCCTTGTGGTAATTGGGCTGTATGTGTTCCTCATTGCCAGGCTCATCCTTGACGCCGAACGCTGCCGTGGCAAGTTCACCCGCATTTACGGCTACTGCGTGGCTGCGTGCATATTCATGCATCTTTTCATAAACGTAGGCATGACGGTGGGGCTTATGCCGGTAATCGGCATACCGCTGCCGCTGCTCTCCTATGGCGGGTCTTCGCTATGGGCATTCACAATACTGATTTTCATTTTCCTGGCACTTTATAGAAATGAGAAAAAATACTTTTAAGCTGCTTCTTTGCAGCCTGGTTGTCGCCTGTGTCGCCTGCGGGAAAACCGTCCCTCAAAACACTTCCACAGACAGTTCACGGCTCCCGGCCAATTACTACCCCAACTTCTTCGCCTTCAACATCATGAATGCGTACTATCTTTGGGCCGATGATGTCAAGGCCGGACTCTCCAAGTGGTCCTATGGAGAAGACCCTGTGGCAAAAGTTGCGTCACTGCGCTATAAGGATGCCGCCGGCAATGAAGTTGACAAATGGACAGAACTGATGGAAGACTATTCCACGTTCCAGAGCGCCCTTACCGGCAACGGAAAAACCTTCGGCCTTGAGTTTGTGCTTTTCAAAAATGACAAAGATGAGGTTGGGATGGTAGTAACCTTCACTTATGCCGATTCTCCCGCAGAGAAGGCAGGCATAAAGCGCGGAGACATCATCACCACCTTCAACGGAGGAACCATCAATACAAGCAATTACGCCACCTTCCTCAATGAGGCATTCTACTATAATCCGGGCACGTTGGAACTTGGCCTGAAGGACGGAAGGTCCATTACGCTGACGGCGGTGCAGATGTACTCCAATCCGGTCCATACAGTTAAAACGCTGGATGTGAACGGCAAAAAAATTGGGTATCTTCACTTCAGCAGCTTCACGCCGGATGCAGGTTCGGCCTTGGAAGGCGCATTCAGGAAGTTCAAGGCCGAAGGCATAGAGGAACTTGTGCTGGACCTCCGCTACAATACCGGCGGATCCGGCAATATCGCAACTGCGCTGGCATCCATGATAGCCCCCACGGATGTCGTGGAGTCCGGCTCCGTATTCGTCAAGGAGGTCTATAATTCCACGCTCGGGGCATCCATGGGCGCGGAAACCAAATTTGTCAAGAGTTTGGACACCGAGACGTCCGAAGGCAAAAAGACAATAAACTCCCTGGAAGTCAACCCTGGCATCAAGCATCTGTGGGCAATAACCACGGGGCATTCGGCATCGGCATCTGAGATGATTCTGTGCGGCCTTATTCCGTATATGGACGTAACACTGGTGGGAAGCACCACCTACGGCAAATTCTGCGGCGGCTTCCTCATACCCGCCGAAACCTGGTTCGACGCCTTGTCCAAGGAGGCCAAGGACGTTGATATTGCCGCCGCCAAAAAGGCCACGGATGGATGGGGAATTTACGTAATTGTCTCCAAATACGCCGACTGCAAAGGCGTCACCCGGAGTATGCCATTCGGCATACCGGCCGACTATAACGCTACAGATAATCCCACGGACGGTTATGAGTTGGGAGACCCCAAAGAAAGCATGCTTTCCGCGGTACTCGCCCTTTCTACCGCGGGTGTTTATGCGGCTCCGGAGGTAAAGTCGGCATCCGTGGTGGCCGAAACCCTGCCGTTTGAAAAACCCGGCGCCGGAGCATTAATCTTCTGAATATGAATATCTTGATTACTGGAGCCAGCAGCGGAATAGGATTTGACGCGGCTGCAGAGCTTGCCCGCTTGGGGCACACCGTTTTTGCGGCCGCCCGCCGCGTAGCCCTCATGGAGCCCTTGAGGGAATTCGGAGTCACCCCCGTGGCGCTGGATGTAACTTCCGAAGAATCAATAGACGCATGCCTTGCCGTTACGGGGCCGCTGGACGTCCTTGTGAACTGCGCCGGTTACGGTTCCTTCGGGGCCATTGAGACCGTGCCGCTGGAAGAGGCCCGCCGCCAGATGGAGGTGAATCTCTTCGGCCTTGCAGCCCTTTGCAAGAAGGTTCTTCCTTATATGCGCGAACACCGTTCCGGCCGAATTATCAATATCAGTTCCGTGGCGGGCAAGGCCTGCCTGTACTTCGGAGGGTGGTATCACGTGTCAAAATACGCCGTGGAGGCGTTCTCGGATACCCTCAGGATGGAAATGAAGCCGTTTGGGGTGGATGTGGTCCTCATTGAGCCCGGCGCCACCCGCACGGACTGGGGCATCATTGCCGCCGACCACCTTCAGAAATCCTCCACCGGCACGGCCTACGAAGGCCCTGCGCTGAGGGAAGCCGCCGTCATGCGCAAAGGATTCACGCTCAAGATACTGGCCAAGCCGTCCGTGGTTACCCGCGCCATCGTAAAGGCCGTGAAGGCACGGCGCCCCCGCGCCCGCTACCGCGTCGCCACCGGCGCCACCGCCATTGTGTTCTGGCATGGCATCCTCCCCACCCGCTGGTGGGACGGCGCCGTGAAGCAGTTAGGCTCCCCCTGGCTGGCCAAGGTTGCGGAGAAGTTGTAGGCCTGCTGGCCAGCAACGCCCTGACAATCAATCACTTGCTCATCCACGGGTGCACTTGCAGGTGCACCCAACTTTGCGTAATCCGCTGACAACCACCCACTTACGCGCCAGGCCCATTTAGGCCGATTGCCGTGTTGACAGCCAAACCACCTTCTACGGCCACTTTTACTGCCGACACGGCAACAAAATCGGCCTTTTCCCCGGAAAACGCAGCCATGTTGGCACCAAAAACCCAATTCTGAGCCATCTGGCTGTCAACACGGCCACCGCTATGGATAATTCCATTTTATTTACTATCTTTGCAGTCCGCACCAACGCCTTGGTGGTGGAATGGTAGACACGAGGGACTTAGACACATTTGAGTGCACTCTCTGAAAAGAGAGATGTAGAATGCCGTAAATTCAAGGAAACCTTAACAGATAGAGCTGAAGGCAATCTTGAGCCAAGCCTTTAAAAGAGGAAGGTGCAGAGACTAGACACGGCACACCTAAAGGACATTGTCCCATGGTGAAGGAATAGTCCGGACCACAAACAG
>JAFVDC010000025.1 GCA_017478685.1 Bacteroidales bacterium
CATCTCCGGCAACAAGAGCTGCGCCATGATCCACGTGAAGGAACTCCTGCCCCTCACCGGCTACATCCGTGGCGGCTGCAGCCCCATCGGCATGAAAAAGCCTTTCCCCACTTTCATCCATGAGAGCGCCTTGCTATGGGACACCATCTATGTCTCCGCCGGCGTCCGCGGTCTCCAGCTCTGCATCGCGCCCCAGGCCCTCATTGATTTTGTGGGTGCATCTATCTATCCTCTGTAATACCTCCTGAGTATGGAAAAACTACTTGAATTATATCACAGTCATTTTGGCGTGAAGCCGGCAGGGGCGGAGCTTCTTCCGCTGTCCGGCAGCGCGCGTAAATACTTTAGAATAAGCGGAGAAGCCGGGACCGTTATTGGATGCAAAGGAACCAATCTGGCCGAAAACCGCGCATTCCTGGCCATTGACGCCAAGTTCCGTGAAGCGGGGCTGCACGCACCGGAAGTATATGCCGTTTCCGAAGACCGGATGTGCTACCTCCAGGAGGACCTTGGGGACGGGCAGTTATTTGCCCTTATGAAGCCGTCCATAGAAAAAGGCTCCTTCACGGAGGAAGAGTTGAAATGGCTCCACAGGACCATGGAACTCCTTCCCGCCGTTCAGTTTGAGGTGGGTAAGGGTTTTGACTGGAGCGTATGCTTCCCGGACAGGGAACTGAATGACAGAATGGTGAGTTTTGACCTCAACTACTTCAAGTACGATTTCCTTAAGTTCACGGGGATTGACTTCAATGAAATACGGCTCCAGGACGACTTCGACCGCATCCGGGAAGACGCCGTGAACTATACTGGCGACACCTTCCTTTACCGTGATTTCCAGGCCAGGAATGTAATGATAAAGGACGGGGAGCCCTGCTTCATAGACTTCCAGGGAGGTAGAAGGGGCCCTGTCCAGTACGACCTTGCATCTTTCCTTTGGAACGCCGGAACTCATTTCAGCGCGGGGTTAAGGAGAGAGTTGGAACTCACTTACCTTAGGGCGCTGGAGAAGTATCGGCCAGTGGATGAGAAAGAATTCTACGGGGAATACCGCCTGATGACGCTTCTGAGGCTCCTCCAGGAAACGGCCGCATACGGCTTCAGGGGCCTTGTGGAGCGCAAACAGATATTCCTGGACTGCATTCCAACGGTCCTCGGCTGCCTTGGGGAGCTATCGGAGGAGCCGTTCCCTCGCTATCCTTATGTGACGGAGATACTCCGCAGGCTTGCCCATGATTGGGACGGCAGCACCAACATGCCCGGAATGAAGGTCGAGTTATGAAAGCGCTTGTTTTTGCCGCAGGTCTTGGGACAAGGCTGAGGCCCATAACTGACCATATGCCCAAGGCTCTTGTGCCCGTTGCCGGTGTTCCCATGCTGGAGCGGGTCATCAAAAAACTTTCGGCCCAGGGCTGCGACTCCTTTGTGGTTAACGTCCATCATTTTGCCTCCCAGATAGAGGATTTCCTGAGGGATAATGGCAATTTCGGCCTGCGCATTGCCATATCGGAAGAGTTGGAGGAGCCGCTTGAGACCGGCGGGGGAATAAAGCACGCGGAGCCCCTGCTGCACTCGGAAGAGGGCCGATTCCTTGTTCACAATGCCGACATCCTGTCCACCCTGGATATGAGCTGGTTTATCGGCAAGGACAATCCCGGCACTCTTGCTACGCTTCTTGTAAGGGATGCCACCGCAGACCGCTGCCTCCTTTTCGATGACGACATGCGCCTTACGGGCTGGACCAACTTGAAAACCGGGGAGGTGAAAAGCCCCTACCTGCCGGATTACGATCCTTCGGCATACCATAAATACAGTTTCTGCGGCATCCACATTATCTCGGAAGACGTTTTTCCGGCCATGGCCTCCTGGCCATCAAGGTTCGGGATCATAGATTTTTACCTTGCCATGGCAGCCTTGAGGCCCATAAAAGGCGTCATTGCCCCGGCCGATATGCGTCTTGTGGACATA
>JAFVDC010000026.1 GCA_017478685.1 Bacteroidales bacterium
GCCATAAGGTGGGAGGAAGAGTGCCAGAACACGCGCTTGGCTTCGTCGTCTTCCCACTTGAGGAGGCGGATCTCAACGTCCTCGGTGATGGGACGCATCACGTCTATGGTTGTTCCTTTGGATGTCTCGGGCTCGTCCGGGCGCTTGATGTTAACTGCCAGTACGTCCGCTGCAAGGCGGGGGCTGATGCTCATTGCCACGTCATAACCTGTTACGCCAGATTCATACTGACGTACGCTTCCATCCGGGAACTTAATGTTGATCATAATTTAATTTGAGTTTATTACTTACAAATGTCTTTCACTCGCTATAATTGCAATAGCCTGCAAAGATAGTAATTTTTTCAAGGATTTTCCCTATTTCTGCATGTAGTTTAATGCCAGACCGCCCGTGGAGGTTTCTTTATAGAGCGAAGGAAGGTCCTTGCCGGTACGCTTCATCACATCCACCACATGGTCAAAAGAGATGCGGTGCCGGCCGTCGGAGAACGTGGAGTAGATGTTGGAATCCAGGGCACGGGTGGCGGCAAAGGCGTTTCTTTCTATGCAGGGAATCTGCACCAGGCCGCAGACTGGGTCGCAGGTCATGCCAAGATGGTGCTCAAGGCCCATTTCGGCCGCATATTCAATCTGGTAAGGACTGCCGCCGAAGAGCTGGCATGCAGCGGCCGAAGCCATGGCGCAGGCTACACCAACCTCTCCCTGGCAGCCTACATCGGCCCCGGAAATGGAGGCGTTCTGCTTTACCACGTTGCCGATTATGCCGGCTGTGGCAAGGGCGTGGAGGATGCGCTGGTCACTGAAGGCATGGCCGCGGGAAAGGTGGTAGAGGACCGCAGGGATTACCCCGCACGAGCCGCAGGTGGGGGCGGTGACAATCTGCCCGCCGGAAGCGTTTTCCTCGCTTACGGCAAGGGCATAGGCGAAGACAAGGCCGCGGGAGCGGAGATTGGGCTGATAGCCTTGCGCTTTCACATGGTAAACCGCCGCTTTGCGGGAAAGGTTGAGGGGCCCCGGAAGCCTTCCTTCGGCCTCAAGGCCGCGCGCAACGGACTCTTGCATGGCATCCCAGATGCCTTGAAGATACGGCCATATCTCAGGGCCTTCGCAGAGGTCTACGTATTCCCAAATCTGGCGGCCGTTGGACTCGCACCAGTTGATGATGTCGGTGAGGTTGTTCATTGAATATACCTCTCCGGAAGTGGAATACTCCTTTCCGGGGCCCTCTGAAAGGGCTCCGCCGCCTATAGAGAAGACGGTCCAGGATTCCTGGAGGGAGCCGTCCGGGCCGAATGCCTTGAAAAGCATTCCGTTGGGATGGTACTCAAGGAAATGGGAAGGCTCCCAGAGTATCTTTGATGGAGCGATGGGCTCCAGGACCTCCAGTATGGCCGAATCTGTCATATGCCCCTTCCCGGTTGCGGCCAATGAGCCGTAAAGCGTAACCTCAAAGCGGGATGCATCGGCATGCCTGCCTGCGAAAATCTTTGCCGCGTTGTTCGGCCCCATTGTATGGGAAGACGAGGGGCCCTTCCCTATCCTGTAAAGTTCTTTTAATGAATACATTCCCTAGATACGGTCTTTGATCTGGTATTTGTTGCGCTCCGTGGAGCTGCGGGAGATCATCTCCCCAAGGAAGCCGGCAAGGAAGAGCATCACGCCCAGGATGACGGCGACAAGGGCAAGGTAGAAAAGCGGCTGGTCCGTGGCCGCACGGAACTTGAGGCCGTTTGCCTGATGGTAGAGCTTGGCGGCGATAATCCAGATGGTCATTACAAAGCCCACAAGGAACATGAGGATGCCGCTGGTACCGAAAAAGTGCATGGGCTTGCCCCCGAAACGGGACAGGAACCACAGGCTCATGAGGTCCAGGAGTCCGTTCACAAAGCGGTTCAGGCCGAATTTGGATACGCCGTATTTGCGTTTCTGGTGGTGAACGGGCTTCTCCCCTATCTTTTCAAAGCCTGCATTCTTGGCAAGGTACGGGATGTAGCGGTGCATCTCTCCGTATACCTCTATATTCTTCACAACCTCCCGGCGGTATGCCTTGAGGCCGCAGTTCATGTCGTGGAGCTTTATGCCTGTAACCTTGCGGGCCGTCCAGTTGTAGAGTTTGGACGGGAGATTCTTGGTAAGTGGGTTGTCCTTTCTGTGCTGCTTCCAGCCGGAAACAAGGTCATAGCCGTCTTCCCGTATCATCCGGACCATCTCCGGGATTTCCTCCGGGGAATCCTGGAGGTCTGCGTCCATGGTTACTACGATATCCCCCTCTGCCGCAGCAAAACCCTCATACAGGGCGGCCGATTTGCCGTAATTCCTGCGGAAGCGGATGGCTTTTACACTGCCCTCCTTGTCATTTCGAGCGCCTTCTTTGTCATTTCGAGCGAGCGAAGCGAGCCGAGAAATCTCTTCCCAGCTCCCATCCGTAGACCCGTCATCTACAAAGATGATCTCATAGGTGAAGTCCTTGAGGGCTTTGTCAATCCAGGCCTTGAGCTCCGGGAGGGATTCGGCCTCATTGTAAAGGGGAATGATTATAGAAAGGTCCATAACTTATTGCTGCTCAGGATTGTCGTTGTCTTCTTTTGGAGGGAAGCCGCCGCCGAAGAGTTTCTGGAGGAAAATGTAACGGGACATTACGGATGCAAGCACGCTGCCATAAAGGTAGCAGTACAGCCACTGGAAAATGAATGTGAGCACCGGGAGGTTGGCAAGGGCCGCATCCACGGCGTCACGGTCTGTGGGGAGAAGCTGCGCAGTGGACATCATCTGGTTCACGAATTCGTCCATGGTTTCCGCTGGCATTTTCATGATAATGAAAGCCTGTGCCGAAGCCAGGATAAGGCCGGAAAGAAACGCCGCCCTTCGGCCCAGTTTGTAGGTATCCTCCATCTTCACGCCCTCATATTTGTCGCGGAAGCGGAGCATGATGTTTTTCATGATGAGGATGCAGCCGAAGAATTCCACCACCCACAGTATGATGGCCGCCGCCTGCACAAGGAAAGCGCTGCCGCTTAGGGCCGAAAGTTCCTTCAGGCCCAAGCACGCCACCGACACCGCCCCAAAGAGCAGCCCGGCACGCGCCGCCTCATTCCATATGGTATTGTTGTCAAATCTCATACAGACTGCAAAGATACGCTTTTTTTATATTCCATGTGCGTGGCTCTTGATATGAGACGAAATCAGAGATATGACCGGGGCATCAACTCCTGTCTCCAAGGCAATTGTCTGAAATGAGTTTACAGCATCTGAAACTTCCTCCAGAATATGTGCGGCATTCTTGATATCCGCTTGTTCGGCAAATCTCATGATGTCGGTGCGCGTCACCTGGCGGTTTTGACCGGACATGCTCAAAACATGGCGGTCACCAATAAACTTGTTCATCAGGTTCACGGTAAATGTCACGTCATAGGCAGGTGAAAGCCGCCATTTTCCGTCAGGGGTAAGAATAAAAGAGACATTTTTGTCATGGTCGTCACAAACACCTGAAAGATAGTTGAAAACAGCCCTTCTGAACACTTGTTCAAGATCCTGGTAAGACAGCCTCATCTTCCTGCACACTTTAATAAGCTGCTCATAGGAAACTGTTTCTCCATTCAGGGCCCGGAGCGTGGCCACATGATATTTCTCTCCGTTTTTCCTGTCAAAACGTTCCGTAAGGAAATGGTTTCGGCCCTCCAGATTTAACAATTGGCAGTTTTCCATCTTGATGCCGCATTTCCTTGCCATTTTTGAATATGTGTATTCTACTTCGGCTGTGGGCCAGATATCAGAGTCCCTGAATTTCAGGATGTAATGTGTAAAATCTTCGGGGAGCAGGAACTGCCCGGACTTTACTTCTCCACTTCTCCAATTAATTGCAATTATGGCTTTTGGGTGCATACCGCCGGCACTCATGCCAACCGCCATCAGATCCGCTATTCCAGGATGGGTGCTAAGGTCTACGGATACACCTTCACGGCTGCGCTGTATTTCCCTTGACAATTCATAAAGTTCCTCCAACACCAATGAGCTCTCCGGAGCCATTCCATCATACAACGAAGGCACAAACTCCAGCGCCCCCATACCCCTTTTTCCTATAAAAGCCAACTTATCCACGGCAGTAATGTCGGAATGCCGAATCTTTGTACTGTCTACCCAGGCCGAAAAAACGGCATTCCCCCAATCATCGGGCAGTGCGCCTGAGAGGAATCTGGGCAGCCCTTCATAGTCCGTAGCACGGCACCAGTCCGACAGTCCTTGCCTGACCATATATATACTATGGTTATATGGGCCGACGGGATCCAGATCCCAGCCATAGGATACATAGTCCGGGTGAAACGACACAATTGAGCCCAGTTTCCCAAAATGCTGCTTGTACCCACCAATCAACTTTAGCTTGCATATTTCCCGCCCCCAAAGAAGGACACTTATTATATTGTCTTTCATAATCTTCCGTTTTTAGCGTAAAGACTATCAGGCATTTCCGGGAGAATTGATGAAAGGTCATTGAGGCGCTGAACGGCTCTTAGAAGGGCTATGAAGTTATCCAGACGAATAGACCCCGCCTCTCCCCTTTCAAAACGGACAATGGTCATAATTGAGACCCCGCTTTGCAAAGCCACCTCTTTTTGGGTTAATCCTAAACGGGTTCGGCATTTACGGAAGCGTTCACCAAGCCCCGCAGAGAGTTCTCCGTTGGAAAACTCATAAATGTCCTGTATCTGATCCAAATAATCCATACGGCAAATATACATATTTGATGATTATTATGCAAATTTGCCGCAAAAATATACAAATATGATGATTATTTAAGATTTCTCGACTTCGCTCGAAATGACGCCCGGCCACAAAAACGGCCAAAAACGTGGACGAGGGTGGCAAAATACCCGGTTCGGCCACAAAAACGGCCAAATACGTGGACGAAGAATGGTTGTTGGGATATGGTTAAGGCACAAATTATCTTGTGGCCTCGATGGTATAGGTGAAACTGTCGGACCGATAATAGCCGATATTGAATTCGACAGGGACTCCGTCTTAGAGGCTGTACGGGCATATTTTTATTAAAAATTAGATTATTGATTTTTTAATAATTGGAATTTTAATAAAAATAACTATCTTTGTCAAAAAACTTCCGCCAATGTCAAAAGAGCACACACCCAACAACCCGTTCTACACAGGAATCAGCATACCAGACAGGTATTTCTGTGACCGTGAAATGGAGAC
>JAFVDC010000002.1 GCA_017478685.1 Bacteroidales bacterium
CCGACCGAGAGCACCTCCTCTCCTTCATCCAGCACAAGCGTTGCGCCCTCTATGGGATCCCCGTAAATATTTCTCACATAGCCGTTTACATTGGGCCCGCAGTCAAACTGGGCATACAGGGAAACGCCATCCGGGGTAAGTTCTATGTTGGTGAGCTGGCATGGCGCAGGGTTCCCGCTCCAATCTATCGGCTCAAGGGAAAGGGCCCCGGAAACTCCGGGAAAAACCATGTTCCCGGCATCCTTGTTTCCGGAATACGAAGGTACAATGTAGTAGCAGGGGTGCTGAGGGTTGTCGTTGATGCCCTCCCCGGGAGTTTTCCAGGCGTCCCAGCGCCATGAAAAAGCCTCCGAGCGGTCCAGGTGATACACCACAAGGCCTTCCGGAAGCGGTGCGTCCCATCCCTTGGAATCACGGTATTCCAAAATGAAGCACTCCCCTTCCGTAAGGGTGGGAATCACATACGCCATATTGTTTTTTATGGCCGAAAGAACCTGCCTTCCCGGCTGAAGTTCCAAAAGGCTTTCCCTCTCCATCCAGCCAAGGATTATCCTTTCTTCGGCGGTAAAATAAGGCGGAGTGAACCCGAAATTGTTGTTTGCGCCATAGCACATGAGGGCAAACCCGCCAACGTCACGGGAAGGCTTTCCGTCCACCGCCACCTGGTCGTAGAAATCCGGCAGGCCAAGGGAATGGCCGAATTCATGGGAGATGATTCCAATTCCGGCGGGGGCCCGGCCGTCCTTGCCCCTAAGCTGTGCCGAACAGAAATAAGAGTCCAGCCTGAGACCATCCAGGACCACGTTTTTAAGGTCCGGGGAGGTAGACTCCGACATGCTCCAGTGATGGGCCCATATGGCGTCCTGGGGGCCTCCCTGAGACTGGTCGTGGCCGGCGTAAATGTACATGACAAGGTCCAGGACGCCATCCGAATCCCTGTCGTAAACGGAGAAATCCACGTCAGGGTCCAGCTGGGTGCAGGCTTCGGCAAGCGCCCTGTCGGCGGCGGCATCGGCTCTGAGCCCGTTCTCAATTACATCACGGCCGTAGTATGCGCGGTATTTTGTAAGGGTAACCGGGCCGAAAACGTCAAAAACGGGTGTGAATGCGCCAAGGGAATTGTCCCTGAAATAATCCCGGACAGACCCCGTTGCCATCCCTTCCGAATAACCTTCGGCATTAAGAAGAGAGTCAAAATAGCCTGTAACTTCCTCGTCATCAAACTTTATGTCCGTGAACTCCACCAGGATGCAGGGTATCCTGAGGGTATCCAGCGCAGGGACTGCGGCCGAAAGAAGCGCACTGAGTATGAGGGCGGAAAGGCTCATTGGGCAAGCACAATGAAGGTTTTGTCGTCTTGTTTGAGCCAGGCCTTGCCGTCTTTAACCTGCATTACCTGCATCTGATATCGCTTGCTCACGGTACTGTGGCCGTGTTTCTGGACCCTGTACAGGAACGACACGGACTCTCCGGTGGTGAGTTCCCACGGGAGGCCGGATACGCTAACAACCGTAACGGTTTCGGGGCTCAGGAGCCTATAGGAGCAGCCGGTGTCGTATTCCACCACGCTCAACTGGTCCTTGGAGTAATCAAAAATGATGTCCCCGCCTTCAACGCCATATACGCCGGGAATGGTTATCATGGTTATGGGATCAGGGTCTTCGGGCTCTACGGGAGTGGGCGGCGTGGGTATGGGCCGATCCTGCGGCTTAGGGTCACAAGACAGGGCCGAACACACTATTACGGCTGCCAGTATGAGTCTTTGAAGTCTCATATGAAAACAAATATAGCAATTCTCCAAGATATTTGCTAATTTTGCGCTCAATTTTAGTCAGAAGACATGTTGGTTCAGATTATACTTTTTCTTGTCGGTCTTGCACTTGTGGTTTTTGGCGCCGACTACCTTGTGGAAGGAGCATCGGCCGTGGCACGCAAAGCCGGCCTCAGTGAGTTTATAATAGGCCTTACAATAGTCGGCATGGGCACTTCGGCCCCGGAAATGGTGGTCTCGTTCATTGGCGCAGCGCAAGGGAACGCGGACATCGCCATCGGAAACGTTGTGGGTTCAAACATCTTCAACACCCTCCTCATCCTTGGTGTCACCGCCCTTATCCTCCCCATGACAATAACCCCGGAAAACCGCAAGAGGGACATCCCCATGAACATTTTCACTGTGGCAGTCCTGGTGCTTCTGGGTCTTGAGCACACTATCTTCGGCATTGGAACTGACGGCCTTTCAAGGATTGACGGCGGCATACTGCTTGCGCTTTTCATAGCGTACATGTGGTATAGTTTCACCTCCTCCAAACCTGAATCAGATTCCACCAAGGACGCAAAGAAAACCGCCGTCTGGCTTGCCGTGCTCTATATCGTCGGCGGACTGGCAGCGCTTGTGTTCGGCGGCCGGCTCTTTGTCAATTCCGCTGTGAACATAGCCCATTCATTTGGCGTATCGGACAAGTTCATTGCCATCACAATCCTCGCCGGAGGCACCTCCATGCCGGAACTTGCCACATGCATAGCCGCGGCCGTCAAGAAAAAAGGCCAGCTTGCCCTTGGCAACATAATCGGCTCCAATATCTTCAACGTGCTCCTCATCCTTGGAGGATCGGCCATTATCAGTCCCCTTAGTTTTGCCGATATTTCATACGTGGACCTTGGGATACTCATGGCCAGCGCCCTTGTGCTTCTCACAAGCTCAATTGTAGGCAAAAAGAACAGCCTCGACCGCCTGGACGGTGTGCTGTTCCTTATTCTGTGGGCAGGCTACATGGCCTGGCTCATCATGAATCTCTAGAGGAGATTTTCCTTTGACAATACGGGATTGCTGTAGATGTGCAGCAGGATATCCCGCAGTTCATCCTTGTCCAGGGTGGGCTCCACCTGACCTAGAAGGGTCTCGATGTAGGCCTTGAATGCCGTCATGTCCTCTGCTGTGTATTCCGATGCGAATTTGGAGCCGCCGTTTACAATGTCATAAGCCATGTAATTGGTGTTCCAGAGCTTGTATCCTTCTATGATACGGCGGTCAAGGATGTGGCGGAGATACTGGTAGCGGTCGTTTTTGTCGCAGAGGGAAGCCTCATGGATTTCGGCCTCTGAGAGGGGTTTGTCGAACTTTATATGGACGTTCCCCTTTTTCTGGACTATGCCCTGGATGATGCTCTGGAGATCTTCGGTTTCTCCCTTTACATATTTCTGCGTGCGGGAAATGAGAAGTTCCCGGGCTTTGAGGATATCGCAGGAATCGTACTGGTAGGAGATGCTTATGGGAATGATGTTGAGCTCACGGAAATTCTTCACGAAGTCTTCTCCGCCGCTCATGTCGAACATCTTCAGGAGGCCCTGCTCAGTGGTGTCCAGGCCATCCTTGGTGCGGCCCTGGCGCTGGGCAATCCAGACGGAACTGGTGCCGGAGGTAATAACCTCGCGGATGTACTTTGAAAGAAGCTGTGAGGACAGATACAGTTCACGGGCCGAAATTCCGCGGATTACCTTTATCATGCGGTTGGAGCGTATGAGAAGCTCCACGCTCTTATGCTTGAGGAGATTGTCCCCTACGCAAATCTGGGTTTCCGGGAGGTTGTTCTTGATGAGGATGAGCTGAAGGAAGGCAGGGTCCAGGATAATGTCACGGTGGTTGGACATTGCAAGGTACTTGCCCTCAATGGAGGTAAGGTTCTCAAGGCCCTCATAAGTAAACTCATTTACGGAGCTGTCAATAACCCACTGGATGGCCTTTGACATGACTACGTGCTGGAATTCATCCACGGTATGAATGCTGCGCAGGACATCTCCAAGAAGGGTTTCCGGCTCATTGGGGAAAATTTTCTTGGATATCCACTTGGTGTTGGGATGGTTTGACAGGCGCGTAAGGGCGGCCGAAGCTTCTTCGTCGTTGAAAGGAGCTATATCCATGAATTCTGAAAGATCCATACTCATGTTGCAAAAATAACTCAAATTTTTGGATTTCCCTAACTCCTTTCAAGAAGAGAAGAGTCTCCGTAGGAAAGAAAACGGAATCCGTTTTCCAGCGCGTAATTGTAAATGGTTCTCCAGTCGCCGTTTACAAAGGCCGAAACAAGAAGGATGAGGGTGCTTTCAGGCTGATGGAAATTTGTGACCAGAAGATCCACAAGGCGGAACTTGAAGCCCGGGACTATGATTATGCGCGTTCCGACGCTAACCTCACTGAGCCCTTCCTTGTCCAGCCAGTCTATGATTGCCTGGAGGGCCTCCTTGGTGGAATATGTGTATTCCCTGGTGTATGGAGCCCACTGGTCCACATCCCGCGGGGCGCCTTCTTCAATGCAGCTTACACCTACATAATATAGGGATTCAAGAGTGCGCACGGAAGTGGTTCCAACCGCTACAAGCGGCGCGTTTTTGTCCCTTAGCTTTACAATAAGGTCCCTTGACACCGCAAATGGTTCACGGTGCATGGGGTGTTCGCTCACAAGGGAACTTTTTACGGGAAGGAAGGTCCCTGCTCCCACGTGGAGGCATACCTTTTCGATGTCA
>JAFVDC010000027.1 GCA_017478685.1 Bacteroidales bacterium
AGGCGTCGTTGATGTAGCAGTCGGCGTAGCTTGCGAGAGTCTTGACAAACTCCTTCTGGGAAGCCTTTACGGCAGCCTTTGCAGCCTTCTTCTCTTCATCGGTGGCATCCTCTGCGAGACCGCGGGGTTTGCCCTCTTCCTCTGCGTAGTAGCGGAGGTTTTCAAGGAGGAGGACCTCACCGGGCTTAAGGGCGTCGGCCTGGGCCTTTGCCTTCTGGCAGTCCTCTGCAAACTGTACGGGAACGCCGAGGCATTCGGACACGCGGCCCACAATGTGCTTGAGGCTGAACTTAGGGTCTACCTTCTTGGGACGGCCGAGGTGGGACATGATGATGAGGGAACCACCTTCTGCAAGCACCTTCTTGAGGGTGGGCATGGCCCTGCGGATACGGGTGTCGTCAGTAATTTCGAAGTTTTCGTTGAGGGGAACGTTGAAATCTACGCGTACAATGGCCCTTTTGCCGGCGAAATTGTACTTGTCAATGAATTGTTGCATTTGTATAATAATATTAGTTTGTTTCCAGTCTACAAATTTAACTATCTTTGCAGAAAAATCAAAAAGAGAATGGCCGTAGAATTCCCCGCAAGTTATTGGAAAGACTATGAACTCCTGGACTCCGGAAACTCAGAAAAGCTGGAGCGTTTTGGAAAGTATGTGCTGCGCCGCCCGGAGCCAAAGGCCCTGTGGACCCCTTCCATGCCCGAGGCCGATTGGAAGCGCCTCTCCCACGTGGTCTTCAAGCCCGGTGCCGGATTCGGCAAGGCCGGAAAGGAGGACAGCGGTACCTGGGAGCGCCTGAAAAAAATGGAGGATCAGTGGGGAATCGTGTATAACGGTGCCCAGGACCCCGAAACCCATGCCGCCAGTGACCTTCACCTGAGCCTTCGCCTTGGCCTTACATCCTTCAAGCATGTGGGCGTGTTCCCGGAACAGGCTCCCAACTGGGAGTTCATCTACAGGGAGACATCCCGCCTTTCGCGCATCCACAAAGCCAACGGCCTTCCCGCTCCCAAGGTGCTCAACCTTTTTGCCTATACGGGCGCCGCGTCCCTTGCCGCCAAGTGCGCCGGGGCCGATGTAACCCATCTGGACTCCGTGCGCCAGGTTGTCACCTGGGCCCGTGAAAACATGGAAAGAAGCGGCCTGGACGGCATCCGCTGGGTTGTGGAAGACGCCCTCAAGTTTGCAAAGCGTGAAGCTAAGCGCGGCAACAAATACGACGGCATCATCCTGGACCCTCCCGCATACGGCCATGGCCCGGACGGTGAAAAATGGAAGCTGGACGAACTCCTTTTCGGCCTGCTGCAAAACGTGGCCGCAATACTCTCCGAGCGCGATTCTTTCATGGTTCTAAACCTCTATTCCAACGGCTACAGCGCCGCCCTTGGAGAAACCGTTGTGCGTGAGGCCTTCCACGGCGCCTTCAAGGAAATGACTTCCGGGGAACTTGCTTTCAACGATTCCTTCGGCAAGGTGCTGCCGCTCTCCATTTATGTGCGCCTGAAGCGGTAGGCTGGTTTTTTTTGCGTATCTTTGCGTAAGTTAATACCGTTGTTATGTCAAGAAAAAGGCGTGGAGGCAGCCAGAAGAGGGCCCGCACTCAAGAGAAAAAATCCAAAAAGAGAATTGTTCCGGAATATGTAGGAACGGCCATGATGTCCCGTGAGGGATTTATCTTCGTAAGGGTGGAAGGCCAGGAGGAAGACATCTTTGTGAAGGCTTCCAAAACCCGCGGAGCGCTGCACGGAGACACCGTGAGGGTGGCCGTAACTCAGGAGAGGAAGTGTCAGGCAAAGCGTCGCAGCGGCGAAATCATTGCCATCCTGGAGCGCTCTGGCAAGCCTTTTGTGGGCATTCTCCATATTGTGGGGAAGCAGGCCTGGGTGCTCATGAGCTCCAAGACCATGCCCTACGACATATCAGTCCCGGTGCCGGAAGGCGCTCAGAAGGGCATGAAGGTGGCAGCGGTTGTAGACGGCTGGGAGAAGGGCGGCGGCCCTGTGGGTCACGTGGTAGACGTCCTTGGCATGCCCGGAGAGAACGAAACCGAAATGCATGCCATCCTTGCCGAATTCGGCCTGCCGTACCGCTTCACCCCTGAGGTTGAAAATGCCGCCGACAAGATTCCCGACGAAATTACGGACAAGGACAGGAAGGGCCGAAAAGACTTCCGCAGCACCCTCACTTTCACAATTGACCCCACGGACGCCAAGGACTTTGACGACGCCCTCAGTTTCAAAAAGCTCCCGGACGGCAACTACGAGGTTGGTGTACACATTGCCGATGTAACATATTACGTGGAGCCCGGCACACCCGTGGACAAAGAGGCCCAGGAGCGCGGAACATCCGTCTATCTTGTAGACCGCACCGTGCCCATGCTCCCGGAAAAACTCTCCAACAAGCTATGCTCCCTGCGTCCCGGAGAGGAGAAACTCACCTTCTCCACGGTGTTTGTAATTACCCCGCTTGGAAGGATAGTGGAGCAGTGGTTCGGCCGCACAAACATTATATCAGACTACAGGTTCGACTACGAAAAAGCCCAGTCCATAATTGAAGGCGCAAAGCCGGAAGATGTGCCTGAGGATATCCAGGAGGCCATTCTCATCCTGAATAAACTGGCCCTCAAATTCCGGGCAAAGCGCTTCAAGAACGGCGCCGTGAACTTCGAGCGCCCGGAAATGAAGGTGGACATAGACAAGGACGGAAAGCCAATCGGCGTGCACCAGAAACTTTCGGCCGAAGCCAACTGGCTCATTGAGGAGTTCATGCTCCTTGCCAACCGCACCGTGGCCGAATGGGTGGGAAAGGCAAAGCGCACCTTCGTGTACCGCGTCCACGACGAACCCAACATGGAGAAACTTGCCGGCCTCAGGGACTTTGCGGGGCACTTCGGCTACAAGATGGGACCGCTGGACGGTGGCAAGGACATTGCCCAGGCTCTCAACGGGCTCATGGTGGAAGCCAAGGACAAGCCGGAGCTTGGAGCCATTCAGATCCTGGCGCTGCGCTCCATGGCAAAAGCCTGCTACTCAGTTGATAATATCGGCCACTACGGCCTTGCGTTCCTCTATTATACGCACTTCACTTCCCCCATCCGCCGGTATCCCGACATGATGGTGCACAGGCTCCTCTCCCAGTACCTCAGGAAGGGTCCCAATGCAGATTCCATGTACTATGCCCAGCAGTGCAAACATGCCTCCGAACGTGAGGTTGTGGCCGCCGAAGCCGAGCGCGAGAGCATCAAGTACAAGCTTGTGGAATTCATGCAGGACAAGATTGGGCAGGAGTTCGACGGCCATGTATCCGGCGTCACCGAATGGGGCGTCTACGTGGAAATCGAGCCCACCAAGATTGAGGGCATGATTCCCTACCGCACCATCAAAGGGGACTTCTTCATCTTTGACCAGGACCACTACAGGGCCGTTGGAAAACGCACCCACAAGTCCATACGCCTTGGAGACCCCCTGCGCATACGCGTGAAGGGGACTTCACTTGAGATGAAGACCCTGGACTACGAACTAATTGAGGAAGATTACTTTACCACACGCAGCCTGTAAGTGAGGCCGAAGGTGAGGTTGGCACGGTTTTCCACCCTGGAATCCCACCATGCCACGGCGTGAAGCCGGAGGTCGTTGTTTTTTAGCGGGAAGAACTCCACTCCGCCGCCTGCGATATATGTGCAGGAATTATCCGGCACCAGGACGTCGTAGATGTCGCCTTTGTTGTAATCCAGGGAGCCCTTTGCAAACACGGAAACCACCGGCAGCTTGTATTCCAGCTTGAGGATTGCCGAATAGTTTGCAGGCAAAACCTGCACCTTTGTGCTGGTGCGGTACATAAGGTCCAGTTCCGCGGCAAAATTGCCTGCGGTAAACCTGTTTCCAAGCCCGGTCATGACAAAACCGTTGTGTTCAGGGTCGTCCATCCAGTTTACGCTCCAGATGGTATGCCACCAGGGCGCAAACCTGCCGGTCCAGAAAAGGGCGGTGTGGAACAGATTGCTGTATCCGAAGCCCAGCGGAGACTGCGTGACCTGTGCCGTAAGGGTGTTCTCCGGGTTAATCTTGAAAATCACGTTGCCGCCAAGGGCATAGACGTCCGGAAGGCGGTCTGCGAAAACGCCCCAGTAATAGAGGTCTATGGGGGCGTCGTCAAATTCATAGCCGCCCACAACTATGGGAATTTTGCCTCCCTGCAGCGCCCAGCGCTCATTTATGTCCCACCTGATCCAGATATGGTCCGTGGCATTGATGGGGATATACTGGTTATAGAATGGCTTGGTAAAGCGCTGCCTCCAGTAATAAGTTATGTTTGGGCCGATGTTACCCTCAAGGATAACATTCACGAAATCAGCGGAGAACGCTCCGTCATATTTGCCTCCGGCAATGGCGGCTCCGTATCCCAGCCTGGTTTCTCCGTAGAGTTGTTTCACCTGTGCAAAAGCCGGTGAAATGGTCAGTAGTAATAGTGTGGTTAAAAGAAAGCGTTTCATAGCAGACACAAAGATACGCAATTTTTGGCAGATAAGCATCCCCGTGTTGCCGGTTCCGGGCTGGAATGTTGCAGATCCTTGGCTTGGATGTCGCAGGTGCTGCCACAGACTGTCGCAGGTCTGCAAAAAATGGCTGAACTGCGACGTTTTTTTGCGTCAAAAGCCGATTTGCGTCGCAGTTCGGCCGAAAAACACAGACTCGCGACGGTTCGGCACCAGACCTGCGACATTCTGGTATCTGACCTGCAATAAGGGCCGTCTGTTTACACAAAAATGGCCATTCCCGTGTAATGCGCGGCCCAAAAGGCTTTTGTTTACACAAAAACGGCCAAAAACGTGTTAACAGCGGTCCCGCACTGGCGCATTGCCCCCCGCTTTGGCGTAATGCCGTGCTGGTGGGGGTTAAGTGACAGATTACAAGGCGCTTGCCGGATTCTTTGGGAAAACCAGTAATCCCAAATAAACGCGTAACAGGTTGCGTGTCAATGATATAGCCTCCACTGCCACGGCATTACGTAAGAGGGGACCGGCATTACGCCAGAACGGGGCCGGCGATATGCAAGGAGGGCGGGTGGAGGTTATATCGCTCATTGTTAGGCGTTTACAAAATAATCTACCAGAAAAACTTCTGGTAGATTATCGTATAAGTAACTGAGAGCCAGTACATTGTCTTGCACCGCCAGGGGAGAAAAAAAGAGGGGAGCTTAAATGGATGGCTTCTGGAGGGCTTCGTGGAGCTGGTCGTCATAGCGGAGACGCACCTTGATGCCGGCTTCCTGGAAGTAGTAGCGCACGGCTATCTCCTCCTCGATGAACGGCACGATCTCATCTTTCTTGAGCCTGAGGAAGGTGTCCTTGTCCATCTCCAGGGACTTCTCAAGGGCGTCCAGCTGCGGGGCCATGGCGCCTGCCAGACCGTCTTCTTCCAGGGTCTTTTTCATTTCGTCGAACATGGCGCGGGCACTGGAGCGGAAGTCAAACTCCTTGTCGTGGGCAAAGGCCACAAAGTCTTCATAATCCGTGAAATGGAAATCATCCACCGCCGGAATTGACTCATGCTCACGGACATATTTCATTGCGTACTGATCCACAATGCCGCCAAGCACCAGGGAGTAAGTGAGGCGGGAATAGCGGTGGGGCTTCACTTCAAAGTCCGGGGTGATTCCGCCGCCGTCACGGACAATTCGGCCCCCGGCGGTCTTGAACTCATGGGTGAGGGAATCCGGGATATGGCCCACGGAGCCGTCTTCGTTGCGGTGGGAGTAGTCAATTGCCTGCACGCACCTTCCGGAAGGAGTGTAATACTTTGAGGTTGTGACCTTTAACTGGCCGTCGTAGGGCAGCGGCCGGATGCTCTGCACAAGGCCCTTCCCGTATGTGCGGGTGCCGATGATGGTAGCCCTGTCGTAGTCCTGCAGCGCTCCGGAAACAATTTCCGAGGCCGATGCACTGGCCGAATCTACCAGCACCACGATGGGTAACTTGGTGTCAAGCGGCTCCGTGGAGGTCTTGTAGGATGTCTCCCCGCCGGTTCGGCCTTTGGCGGTAACTACAACCGAGCCCCTGGGGACAAACAATGAGACAATGTTCACGGCTTCCGAGAGCACTCCGCCGCCGTTGCCCCTGAGGTCCAGGACAAGGCGCTTCATGCCCTGCTTCTTGAGCGAGATGACGGCGTCACGGATGCCCTGGCCAACGCCTTCCGTGAATTTGGAGAGCATGATGTAGCCATCGGCCTCATTGAGCATTCCGGTATATTCTATGGAGGGGAGCACTATGCGCTCACGCTTCACTTTCACGTCTACCATTTCACCGGAGAGTTTCTTCACGTGGAAAACCACTTCCGTGCCGGGCTTTCCGCGCATTTTCTCCGTGCACTCTCCGCTTTCAAGGCCGTGGGTGGACACGCCATCTATGAGTTCGATCTCGTCTCCGCACCTGAGTCCGGCGCGGGCGGCCGGGGAGTCCTTGTAGGGCTCGTTGATAATGACGTTTCCGCCTATGTCCGGCTTGTAGATGATGGCGCCGATGCCGCCATAGGCGCTTGTGAGCATCATCTGGAAGTTCTCCTGCTCTTCTTCGGGGACATACACGGTATATGGATCCAGCGCATCCAGCATGGTATCCACGGCGGCGCGCTCTATTCGGCCCACCTCCAGGGAATCCACATAAGAGCGGCTGAGTTCCTTGAGGATGGCGTTATGGACTTCTACCCATTTGCCCAGCGTGAACTGACGGGACTGGGCACTTGCCGGGGCCACTGCAAGGGCCGCCAGCAAAACTATAACTGCAAATCGTTTCATACGGTAGGCAAAGATAGCAAAAATAGTGCTATCTTTGCGGCCGAGATGAAAATAGTATTCGCAACAAACAATCAGCATAAAGTACGTGAGGCCTCCGAAATCCTGGGGCCCGGTTTTGAACTTGTAACCCCCGCAGAACTTGGAATCACGGAAGACATTCCGGAAACAGGCAAGACATTCAGGGCCAATTCCCAGCAGAAAGCGGACTTCATTTATAAACACACCGGGCTCAGTTGTTTCGCAGACGACTCCGGCCTGGAGGTGGAAATCCTTGGCGGCGCCCCCGGCATTGAGACCGCGCGTTACTCCGGGCCTGCCCGGGATTCCAAGGCCAACATAGAAAAGCTCCTCAGGGAGATGTCAAGGCGTGAGGCCGAAGCCTCCCTGGCGCGCTCCCTTGGCCTCAGCACTCCGCATGCAACCCGCAAGGCCCGCTTCCGCACATGTGTAACCCTTATAATTGACGGTGAGCATCACTTTTTCGATGGCATCATGGAAGGCCGAATAAGCCGTGAGCCCTACGGGAAAGGCGGCTTCGGCTATGACCCCGTGTTTATACCGGAAGGATATGACGTTACTACGGCGCAGCTCCCGGAAGAGGAGAAAAACGCCATCTCGCACCGTGGAAAGGCCATGAGGGCCATGGCGGAGTACCTGGCAAGACACTGACAGGAATGACTGGCGCCATAGAATTCATAGTGCTGGCAACCACCAAGGTTGGGGAAAACGGCCTGGTGCTGCACACTTTGTCCCGTGAATTCGGCCGAAGGGGTTTCATCGTGCACCCCGGCAAAAAAGCTTCGGCGGCCCTTTTCCTGCCCCTCAATATCCTTGAGGCCGATGTTGTGGAGAACCCCAAAAGCGAACTCTGGTCGCTGCGCGGGCTGCATGCCCGTGACGCCCTTGCCGGCATCCGCGGGAACCTTCACAAGAACACCATGACAATGTTCCTCTCGGAGGTCCTTTTCCGGACTCTCCGTGACGGCGCCGTGGAGGACGGGCTCTATGAATGGTGCATCGGTAGCATCCTCACTCTCAACGCCCTTGAGGCCGATTACTCCAACTTCCACGTCCGCTTCCTTCTGGAATTCGCCGGGGCGCTGGGCTTTCGGCCCACTTTCCAGGACATCGCCCCTTTCACGCAGGAGCATTCGGCCGAAATGCGCCTGATGCTGCAAAGCGGTTTCTCCGAGGCCATGCTGGTCCCGCTTTCCGGCTCCGTGCGCAACTCCCTCTGCGAGAGCGTTCTCCGCTATCTGGAGTACCACACGGACCAGGCCATTCGCATTAAATCCCTCGCCGTCCTTCGTGAACTCTACGGCTAGCTACCACGCCTATTGTTCTCCCCTGGCGGTGCAGGCCAATGCGATGATTCTCAGTCGTTTATGCAATAATATACCAGAATTTTTTCTGGTAGATTATTTTGTAAATGCCTGATTGTTAGGTAGATAACCTGCACTCCCGGGGGAGAAAAGATGTGGCGGGCAATGACTTACACGAAAACAGGCGTTTTTGTGTGGCTCGTTGCCCAAATGGGCAGTGACAAACACGTTTTTGGCCGTTTTTGCGCGTCTCGTTGCCTGGCAGGAAGCAGTGACTGCCGAAAAATGTGTATCTTTACGGAAAATTTGGCACCATGATACCTGAAAGCACTATCTCCGAGGCCCTGAAGAGCCTTTTCGGCAACATAGAATTCCAAAAGGAACCCGCCGGGCTGTACGACCCCCTGCGGTACATGATTGAAATTGGCGGAAAGCGAATAAGGCCACGGCTGTGCCTTACCACTTATGGTATTTTTGCCGATGAACTGGGGCCGCACATCCTGCAGCCTGCCGCCGGCCTGGAGGTTTTCCACACTTTCACGCTCATCCACGACGACATCATGGACCGGAGCCCTCTGCGCCGCGGCCACGACACCGTGTGGAAAAAGTGGAACGAGGATACCGCCATCCTGAGCGGAGACGTCATGTGCATAGATGCCTACAAGCGAATTGCGGAAGCGCCGCGGGAAGTGCTCCCTGAAACCCTCAAGCTTTTCTCAAAAACGGCCTCTGAGGTATGTGACGGCCAGCAGATGGACATGGATTTCGAGAGCAGGGACAATGTGACCATGAAAGAGTACATGGAGATGATCGGCCTCAAGACCGGCGTTCTCATTGCATGCGCTTCCCAGATGGGTGCTCTCATTGCAGGCGCGGATGAGTGGAGCCAGGAGTGCCTCTATGAATACGGCTATTACCTTGGCCTTGCCTTCCAGGTGGCCGACGACTACCTGGACGCCTACGGAGACGTGAAGGTTTTCGGCAAGCCCATTGGCGGGGATATCCTAAACTGCAAGAAGTCCTGGCTCACCATAAGGGCTCAGGAAAAGGGTGCCGAAGGCATCATTGAAGCCCTCAACGCTCCGGCCGTAACAGAAGAGGAAAAGGCCGCCAAAATTGCCCGCGTAAAGGCCCTCTACGACAGTGTCGGGGTGGCCGAAGATGCCCGTAAAGCCATCGGTGACCTTAGCACCAGGGCCGTATTCAAAGGCACGGACGCCCGTATGGGAGGTGACGGCCAGCAGGCTCTGAAGGACTTTGCCCAGAGTCTTGTGGGCCGAACTTTTTAAGAATTAACCCAGATATACACCTTGTCTCCGCGGTGCGGGTGCAGGCGGCTGTTCTCCGGATCCGGGTCCACGTGGTCTTCGGGCATGCCGTCCAGCGGAACTGCCACGGAGCATCGGCAGCCCTGGGGGGCAATGTCCGCGGGAGCGTAATCCACCCTGAGGTCATCGGCCTTGAATTCAATTATGCCGGTGGTGTTGCCAATTATGAGCATATCCGATCCCTTGGGGAGGTCCCGCGTTTCCACCTGGATTTCGGCAACTCCAATTCGGCCGAACCAGTTGGTGACTTTCCCTATGTAAATCTTGTTCCTGGTGGCCTGAGAGCCGTAAACCGCGCTCCATTCTCCCATCTTGGCACCAAGGTAGTAGCCGTCCCAAAAGCCGCGGTTGAACACCGTCGCAAGGCGGTCTTTGAAGGAGGCGCCAAGTTCAGGGGTGTATGTGCCGTCGGCAACGGCATTGGCCGCTTCCCTATAGCAACTTACCGTGGTCTTAACGTAGTCTGCACTACGGGCGCGGCCTTCAATCTTGAAAACTTTAACGCCGGCTTCCACGAACTTATCCAGAAAGTCTATGGTACATAGGTCCTTGGGTGACATCAGGTACT
The DNA here is from genome assembly GCA_017478685.1 of Bacteroidales bacterium. The sequence goes on from JAFVDC010000027.1 coordinate 10,015, forward strand.
TGTTGTCTACATTAACCTCAAAGCCGGTCTCATAGTCCGTGAGAAGATATCCCCGGCGGCAGGGCTGAAGGCATGCTCCGCGGTTTGCGCTGGCCCCGTATGCGCTCAGGGACATGTAGCATTTGCCGGAAACAGCCATGCAGAACGCCCCGTGGGCAAACATCTCAATGCGCACAGGCTTCCCTGAAGGGCCGCAGATGTTTTCACTGATTATGGCTTCATGTATGGCCTTTACCTGATTCAGGTTAAGTTCGCGGGCCAGCACCACGACATCGGCAAACTGGGCGTAGAACCTCAGTGCCTCTATGTTGGAAATGCTCAGCTGGGTGGAAATATGCACCTCCAGGCCGATTCTTCGGCAATAAAGGATGCAAGCCATGTCGGAGGCGATGATGGCGTCCACCCCGGCGGCCTTTGCGGCGTCAAGCGTCTCATAAGCCGGCTGCAAATCCTCCCCGTAGAGGGTGATATTCAGCGTCATGTATGCCTTCACGCCATATTCACGGCACACGCGCATAATCTCCGGGAGATCCTCACGGCTGAAGTTATTGGCCGAATGCGACCTCATGTTAAGATGGCCGATTCCAAAATAAACGGAGTCCGCTCCGCCCTGGATTGCGGCCAAAAGGCAGCCGAAATTACCGGCCGGCGCCATTATTTCCAGTTCCTTCCTGTTCATAAAGGCAGATTGACAAGGTAAGACTCCTTATTATAGAAGAAGGGCTCAATCATGCCTGTTTTTGTTATGTGAAGCATCCAATCTGTTAAAGACTGCTGTAACTGTAAAACAGAACCCTTATCAGTGAGAGCATCCAGATAATCGTAATGCAGGCGATATGATGGAAATCCCTCAAAAGAAACATCTAAATCACAGCACCATTGTCCCCAAAAGACTTCATCAACGAAGACTTTGTAAACACATTGGCTGTTATGTGAAATTACCATGGAATTAAGAAGATAACCTTCGTTATAAAAGTCCAATTTACAAGAGATCGATTCATTATTTGTGAATGTCATTATGTAAAGCGACGCATAGTCAACAATCACATCCTCATTATCTGTAATACACACGTTTGGGGCTTGATTGCTCACAGACAGGAGATTTAGGATCAAAGGCTCCTCGTCAAGTACTCCGCTTATTGACAGATTAGAATCTCTGTTTAGAGTCAAGGTACCTGTAATGTGAATGTCATCAAATGGTTTTTCCAGATTCTTTCGAGAAAAGATTATGTTACCCTTCTTGTCAATGGCATCAAAACACAAGAAACCACTATCCCTTGTGTAGGGCACATTATAAATTGTGATAGTTACGACATTTCCATTATCGACAGAAGTGGCCCTGAAGGTATAATTAATAATCAGATTAACCTGTCCACCTCCAAGTTCCACAAGTCTCATTGTGGCCGCATCTGGACATAATGACCTCATTCCGGGGAAAGGGCCATCATAATCGAATGGCTTTCCGGCTTCACTTTCAATTATGTACAAATCAGTATTTAAAATATCGCCAGCAATAGATGTACATGAGACGACCATCCCCCAAAAAGCCAGAACATTCAAGATATATTTCATGTGGACAAAACTATAAAAAAAGGGAATACGGAGAAATAAAAGCGGAATACTCGCTGCCAGTGTAATACGAACCGATTAAAGAGGCAAGAGGGTAATATACATTATGAAATGACGTCGGCCCCAAAGCGAAATTTATAATGGTATTGATTGGGACGCCCGATATGGGATCCTGATTGTAGGGGCTTGAAGAATAAGTGTGTTGATTATAGTTATCAAATAAGTCTATATAGATTGGAGTATAATTAATATTACTTGAAGAGGCTGTCCATGTCTGTCTTCCCTGAGTACAGATATTATTTACAATTTGATGTGTTGTGGCAACAGATGAATAATACTGATAAACATTGTACCAACCAAAAAAGGAGGCAAACGATTCCTTTATAACAGTATCTGTTTGCGACATAACCTGCTGGCCGACTCTTGCTCTATTTGTAGCATGTCCCAGCTCATGGTTGACCGTCCCGAATATCTTACTAGAAGCACCAGTATAATTAGTTTTATACGCATTAAAAACCTCTATATAGGGAGAGCTATTATTATAAAAGCAGCCCAAATAACCATCAGGACTAGAGTTATCAATGGCGTGAATATCAATGGCTGAGCCCAGAGTGTCATACTTCTCAACTTGATTAAGTAACTCGTTTCCTTGAAAAAAATAATATTGTGCAGCTTTATATACATCAAGAAAGAAATCTGTTGGCAAGTTGATTTCCAAAGAATCACTTCCAGTAATATAATTATCTAGGGTATCAGAAAGAATAATCTTCACATTGGAAGAATTGCCTTCACATATTATGAATTTATTATTGGCCAAATATATTCTGAGATACTGGTCGGTCGCGGGATATGCTAGGTGAAACTCCCCATTAGAGTTTACAGATGCAATATTGGGAAGAATAAACCATTGTCCAAGAATCGTTTTAACCTTCGAGGTGTAATAAATAACTACATTACCTAAAGGAACATATTGATTAAGGCGGTTATCATATGTCATCAGTCTTCCATCACGTGACGGATATGATCCCTTACTAAGTGTTTCATTGTTTAACGCTTGCCTTGGGATAAAAGCGTTATATAAAACATCATAGTTCAACTCATTAGGAATTGATTTATCCTTGGGCCAAAAAACGTAAATGGGTAAATAATATCTTGTGTCCAGGTCTCTGTCAAGAATTTGACATTCAACCTCTTCTGTATTTGAGGAGGGGATAAAACTATTATACTTATGTATAAAAGAATCTTTTACGGGTTCATAGTTAAATGGATAGAATTGAATATATAATGTAGTGTCTGCTAATAGTTGAAAAAGCTGCTTCATGTCTTCAATGTCAATTCTAATAGCCCTATGAGTGTAAACATGGCCTTCATCTTCAAGTCGAAAAGGATCACTTATGATGCGGTATCTACTACCGTTGTAGTCTGTATATGTGTAAGAACTTTTGGTGTCGAAAGAATAATTACCTCTCGATCTCACAGATAAAGAAGAAAGATTAGGTTTTAGGCATGAAAAGACAATAAAACCAAAGAATATGAATAATGCTTTTCTCATTCTTAATAATGTTTAGTGAAAAATATTTTCCCCAACATCACTCTGCAGATTATGTAAATGTTCAATGTAATTATCTGGGCAAAATCCTAAACCGTGCGGCCTACAAGGCTCTGGGCAAAGTCCTTCAGAGCCTGCTGGCCGTCACCTCCCATACGGGCG
>JAFVDC010000028.1 GCA_017478685.1 Bacteroidales bacterium
AAACATGCAGTTGTATGAACCCCTGAAACTTGTACCCGGTGACGGGGTTTATGCCGTTGATGTGGAATTGACCGGGAATGTGTTCAAAGGCATGTGCAACATCGGCACAAGGCCCACTGTGGGCGGCACTTCCCACACCATAGAGACTCACATCCTGGACTTCTCCGAAGACATTTACGGCCTGCCGCTGAGGCTCCGTTTCCTGCGCCGCATTCGCGATGAACGCAAGTTCCCCTCGCTGGACGCCCTTCGGCAGCAGTTGGAACTGGATGCTTTGAATTGTAAAAAGTAATTGTTATCTTTGCACTACATAAGGCTCGACGACTGGTAACGGTCGTCGGCTCATTTTTTTGACAAAGTAAAAAGGTAAACATATGGCTATTGAAATGATGACTCAGGCCGGTCTTGACAAGCTCAAGAAGGAACTGGCCGATGCACTGGCCCAGAGGCCGGTGATTTCTGCGGCTATCGCAGAGGCACGTGAGAAGGGAGACCTCTCAGAGAATGCAGAGTATGACGCCGCGCGCGATGCACAGGGCCTTCTGGAGGTGAAGATCGCCCGCCTGAAGGAGAAGGTTGCAAATGCACGCGTCATTGATGAGAGTAAGCTTTCGGCAGACTCCGTGCAGCTTCTTTCCAAGGTGAAGGTCAAGAACCTTGCCAACAAGATGGTCATGAACTTCCAGATTGTTCCGGAAACCGAGGCCGATTTCTCCAAGGGCCTCCTGGCCGCCACAACCCCTATCGGCAAGGCCCTCATCGGCCATGGAAAGGGCGAAGTTGTGGAGGCAAAGGTCCCAAGCGGAATCATGAAGTTTGAAATCATGGAAATTTCCCTTTAAGATGGCTACAATATTCACAAAAATCGCCGCCGGAGAAATCCCTTCCTACAAGTGCGCGGAGTCAGAGGACTTCTACGCATTCCTGGACATTTCCCCCCTGGCCGCCGGTCACACACTGGTAATCCCTAAGCACGTGGAAGACGACTACATCTTCCACCTGGATGAGGCTACTTATGAAGGCCTTTGGGCATTTGCCCGTAAGGTTGCAGTGGCCCTCAAGGCCGCCGTCCCCTGCAAGAGGGTGGGCGTAGCCGTGCTTGGCATGGAAGTGCCTCACACCCATATACACCTTTTGCCTCTCCAGACAGAAGGAGACATGGATTTCCGCAAGGCAAAGCTGCAGCTTGAGCCTCAGCAGATGAAGGAAATTGCCGCCAAAATCCTTGCAGAGTATGAGAAACTTTAGCCGCATTGTCCTTGGTGCTCTCCTTTGCACCGTTTTTTTCTCCTGCGACCCTGAGAAAACCTACATCAGCGGTGTCCTCAAGGACGGCCCTGATTCAGAGCTCATAGTAAAGCTCCTGGACGTGAACCGTTTCCAGGTGCTGGATACCCTGAGGACAGAGGAAGACGGCGCCTTCTCTTACACCATGGACATCAAGGAGGCCCAGCCGGAGTTCATCTACCTCTATTACAAGGACCGTCAGGTGGCATCCCTCCTTCTTCAGAAAGGGGATGCGGTGGTTGTGGAAACCGACACCCTTGGCGCGTATAAGGTGGAGGGCTCTGAGGAAAGTCTCAACCTTCAGAAGGTGGAGAACGCCTACAACGCCTGTGTAAGGGACATTTCCCGCATTATCGCAAATCCTCTCCGCGGAAACGCCGCCATTTCACGCAGGTATGTGGAGTACTACCGCGACAGGGTCCAGTATGTGATGGCGCACCCTCATTCCCTTACCGTTGTCCCGGTCTTTTTCCAGAAACTCAATGATGGACTTCCGGTATTCGCCCAGCCCACGGACGGCCTTCTCATGAAGAGCATCACGGACTCCCTCAAGACCGTTTATCCGGATTCAAAGTACGTGAAAGCCCTTGAAAAAGAGGCCGAAAGGCGTATTCATGAGATGGAACTGTCGGCAAAGATCCGGCAGGCCGAAGAAGTTGGCTACATTGACATAGAGCTCCCCGGAGTGGAGGGCAAGAAGGTGAAACTCTCCGACACCGAGTCCAAGGTTACCATGGTGTACTTCTGGGCCACCACCGCAGAGCAGAAAATGTTCAACCTGGATGCCCTTAAGCCCATTTATGAGGAATTCCACCCCAAGGGCTTCGAGATTTACGCCGTGTCCCTCAACGTGGACAAGGCCGAATGGGGCAAGGCCATGCGCAACCAGAAACTGCCCTGGGTCAATGTCTGCGACACCAGGGGAGCGGATTCTCCCTACATCGGCCTTTATGGCGTAACATCCCTCCCTATGGCCTGGTTCATTGTAGACGGAGAGATTGATACCGCCGCCAATGTGCGTAATGCGGCCGATATCCGCAGCTACCTGCGCAAAAAATTGTAGGAGATTTCCCTGCCGCTGAACTTATTGACTGACAGCATGTTATAAAATGTCGGGTGCACTTGGCGGTGCACCCGACATTTTATAAGGGGCTGAGCGATAGCTGTTTATGCGCCAGAAAGGATTGACTTTTTGGACACGGTGGCTACAAAATCTTTGAGGTAGAACGGTTCAAAATAGGCAAGGTTCTCAAAAATGCCTTCATTGTAGGCTTTCTCTGCCAGGACTGCCATATTGGAGGCAAGCGGCCATGCTTCCGCAAACATGGCATTGGGATGTGTAATTACATCCTTGCATTTGAGGGCGCCGTCACCTATGAACAGTACCGGACCTTTATCCAGGTATTCCGCAAAGGATTCCGGGCCGATGATTTTTGCCTCTACGGCAGTCAGTTGTTTTCCAGTAGGGGAAAATACTGCCGTGTAAACTTCCATTCGGCGGACGTCTATCATGGGAATGATGAAAGCGGCTCCGGCTTTGCCGGAAACCTCTGATGCAGCCAGGGTATCCAGCGAGCCTATGGCTATGAGCGGAAGGTTGGCGCCGAAAGCAAGGCCCTTTGCCGTGGAAACGCCAACGCGAAGGCCTGTGTATGATCCGGGGCCTTTTCCTACGCAGATGGCATCGCAGTCTGAGACCTTAAATCCTTTGGAATCAAGTACTTCTTTGACAAACGGAGCGGTAAGTGAGGCCTGCAGGCGGGGCTCATGGCATTCCCTGGAGGCGGTAACTACGCCGTTTTCTGACAACGCTACTGACAGAACAGCCGTTGATGTTTCAATTAAAAGTATCTTTGCCATAAACTATACTTCTGCTGCAAATTCCGATGCCGACTGGAAGAGTTCCTTGAGGTAGGGGAATACGGTGTAGCCAAGGTCCTTGAGGGTGCCGTAAAGAACAGATTCCGTGAGGACCGGGCTGGTGACAAGCTGGAACTTGGCGTTGATGGTGTCGAAGAGGATGATCACTATGCTTATGATTACGGCGCTGAGGAGCACGGCAAACACAAAGCCCAGGAGGCGGTTTATCCACCCGAGGTTTGCCATCTTGAATATGCCGGTAATAAGTTTTGCCAGTAGCATCACCACAATGATGACGGCAACGAGGGTAACTGCGAAGGCAATTACCTTCAGGGCGGTGTCGGAGACCGTGACGTATTTGTGGAGCCAGTCAAAAACTACACCTGAAAACCTGGATGCGGCCCATATGGCGGCAACAATTCCAACCAGGGAGACAGCCTGCTCAATGAAACCCTTCGAAACCCCGCGGATGATGCCGGGAATGAACAGGAGAAGAATCACTATGTCAAGAATGTTCATCTTGCTTATGCGAGTTTAATTGATTATCTTTGTACCCTTAAAAAGCAATGCAAAATTAGAAAAAATTATATGACATTCAAAGAATATAAGGGACTGGACCTCACCCAAACGGGAAAAGATGTCCTGGAGAGATGGAAAAAGATGGATGCCTTCGGGAAGTCTCTGGAGCTTCGCGAGGGTGCTCCTGAGTTTGTGTTCTTTGAAGGTCCGCCTTCGGCAAACGGAATGCCCGGCATCCACCACGTGATGGCACGCTCCATCAAGGATGCCATCTGCCGCTATAAGACGCAAACGGGTTACCGCGTAGCCCGCAGGGCCGGCTGGGATACCCACGGCCTTCCCGTGGAGCTTGGCGTGGAGAAAAAGCTTGGCATCACCAAGGCCGATATCGGCACAAAAGTGAGCGTTGACGAATACAACGCCACCTGCCGCAAAGAGGTGATGAAATATACCGCAGAGTGGGAAAACATGACAGAGCGCGTAGGTTACTGGGTAGACATGAAAGACCCTTACATCACCTACGACAACCGCTACATCGAGACCCTGTGGTACCTCCTCAAGAAGATCTACGACAAAGGGCTCCTGTACAAAGGCTACACCATCCAGCCGTATTCTCCCACAGACGGCACCGGCCTCAGCTCCCATGAGCTCAACCAGCCCGGCTGCTACAAGGATGTGAGCGACACCACCGCCACCGTGCAGTTTGAGATCATAAAGGACGGCGTTTCGCAGCCCATCTACGGCTCTGAAACCGTTCCCGCATACTTCCTGGCCTGGACCACCACGCCCTGGACCCTTCCTTCAAACACCGCACTTTGCGTAGGCCCTGAAATCGAGTACATCCGCGTACTGTCCTTCAACCCCTACACGGGCGCTCCGGCGGTGTATGTGCTTGCCAAGGACCTCCTTGGCGCCTGGTTCAATCCCAAGGGTGCCGAAATCCCCATGGAATCCTACCAGAAAGGGGACAAAGTTGTGCCTTACAAGGTGCTGGACGGCTCTTTCAAGGGCAAGGACCTTGTGGGTATCCGCTATCATCAGCTCATTCCCTGGTTCAAGCCCGCCGGAGACGCTTTCCGCGTAATTCCCGGAGACTATGTCACCACCAGTGACGGTACGGGCATCGTGCATATAGCCCCCACCTTCGGCGCAGACGACAAACGCGTTGCAGCCGCTGCCGGAATCGGCGCAATAATGCCCATGGACAAGGATGGCAATCCCCAGGCCCAGGTAGACCGCCAAGGCCGCTTCATGCGCATTGAAGACATGGATCCCGCATTTGCCGCCACCGTAGACCCTTCCTACAAGGAATACTCCGGAAGGTACGTCAAGGCCGGATACAAGCAGTACTTCGAGCACGTTGAGGAAGAAGGCACCCTGGACATCGACCTCTGCGTCATGATGAAGGCCGATGGCCGCGCATTCAAGGTGCAGAAGCACGTCCACAGCTATCCCCATAGCTGGCGCACAGACCTTCCCGTGCTGTACTATCCGCTTGACAGCTGGTTCATCAAGGCTTCGGCCGTGAAGGACGAGATGGTGGCACTCAACAAAACCATCACCTGGAAGCCCGCCAGCACAGGTACGGGCCGCTTCGGCCAGTGGCTGGAGAACATCCAGGACTGGAACCTTTCCCGCAGCCGCTACTGGGGTACTCCGCTGCCCATCTGGCGCACAGAGGACGGGAAGGAAGAAAAGTGCATCGGCTCCGTAAAAGAGCTTTACAATGAAATAGAGAAGGCCGTTGCCGCCGGTATCATGGCATCCAATCCCCTCAAGGACAAGGGCTTTGATCCTGCAGACATGAGCCTTGAAAACTATAACAAGATAGACCTCCACAGGCCTTATGTGGATTACATCTACCTTGTTTCGGCATCCGGCAAAAAGATGATCCGTGAAACGGACCTCATAGACGTGTGGTTCGACTCCGGCGCAATGCCTTACGCCCAGGAAGGCCTCCGCAACCTCGGAAAGCCGGGCTTCGGCGCCACCGCAGACTTCATCGCCGAAGGCGTTGACCAAACCCGCGGCTGGTTCTATACCCTGCATGCCATCCACACCATGATTTCCGGCACTCCCGCATTCAAGCGCGTGATTTCCAACGGCCTGGTGCTGGACAAGAACGGCAACAAGATGAGCAAGCGCCTCGGAAATGCCGTAGATCCCTTCCAGGCACTGGACAATTACGGCGCAGACGCCCTCCGCTGGTACATGCTTACAAATGCCGAACCTTGGGACAACCTCAAGTTCGACGAAGGCGGCGTGAGCGATGTCCGCCGCAAGTTCTTCGGCACGCTTTACAACACCTACGCATTCTTCGCCCGCTATGCCAATATCGACGGCTGGAAGCCCAGTCATTCTGAGCCCTGCGAAGAATCCGAACTTGATCGCTGGATTCTCTCCAAGCTTAATACAGTCATCCGTGACGTGAGGGCTGCGTATGAGGACTATGATGTCAAATCGGCCGGCCGAATCCTGGAGGCCTTTGTCTGCGACGACGTCTCCAACTGGTACGTGCGCCTTAACCGCCAGCGTTACTGGGCAGGGGAGATGACCCCGGACAAAAATGCCGCCTACGAGACCCTGTACAAGGTACTTGTAGACGTTGCGGTGCTTGCCGCCCCCATTGCTCCGTTCTTCATGGACCAGCTCTACTGCGACCTTGTGGAAGGTGCAGAGTCCGTGCACTTCACCCTTATGCCCGAGGCCGATGACAGCGCCATTGACAAGGACCTTGAAGAGCGCATGGCCCTGGCCCAGCAGGCAACTTCGCTTATCCTTGGTATAAGGAAGAAGGTTAATATCCCTGTGCGTCAGCCGCTTTCAAAGGTGATGATTCCCGTCATCTCAGACAAGGTGCGCCGTCAGCTCGAGGCCGTCAAGGATACCATCCTCACGGAAGTCAACGTGAAGGAGATGGAGTTCATCGAGGACGCCTCCGGCATCATGACCCTCAAGATAAAACCCAACTTCAAGGTGCTTGGAAAAACCTATGGCGCCCGCATGAAGGAGATTGCCGCGGCATTCGGCACGCTGGAGCAGCCGGTCATTTCGGCCATCCAGAAGGCCGAAACTGCCGGAGAGGCATATACGCTTGCGCTTCCCGGCGGAGACGTTGTCCTGAACCCCGGAGACTACGCAATTTCCTCCGAGGACGTTGAAGGCTGGCAGGTGGCCTCTGAAGGCTCCCTCACCGTTGCCCTTGACATAGAGGTTACCCCTGAGCTCAGGCTGGAAGGCCTTTCCAGGGAACTTGTGAACCGCATCCAGAACCTCCGCAAGAGCTCCGGATTCGAGGTCACGGACCGCATCCACACTGCCGTTTACTCAGACGATTCCGCACTTGCAGAGGCTCTGCAGGTGTACTCAGAATATGTAAAATCTCAAACTCTGTCCCTCTCTATCGGCCTTGAAAACATGGCCTCTGCCCCTGCAGATGCCACGGAGGTTGAATGGACAGAGGGCACAATAAAGCTAACCGTTAAAAGATAAGGATATGGAAGAGAACACCAAAACCCGTTATTCCGACGAAGAACTGGAGGAATTCCGCGGCATTATCAACGAGATGTTGGAAAAGGCCCGCGCCGAATATGCAACTCTCCGTGAGGTCGTGACCCACGCCGGTGGTAACGACATCCTGGACACTGCTCCCACATTCAAGACCGTGGAAGACGACGGCGCCTTCCAGCTTTCAAAGGAAGAGGCCGGTGCGCTTGCACAGCGTCAGTACAAGTTCATCCAGAATCTGGAGGCTGCGCTTGTCCGCATTGAGAACAAGACCTACGGCATCTGCCGCGTTACCGGAAAGCTCATCCCCAAGGAGCGTCTGCGCCTGGTCCCTCACGCCACCACAACAGTAGAGGGCAAGGCTATCCTTGAAAAGACGGGCCGAAAGTAGTCCTTGTCATTTCGAGCGAAGTCGAGAAATCTCATGAAGAATAAAGGAAAGTTTCTTATCTTCCTTGGCGTCTTGCTTGTGGTCATTGACCAGGTCATAAAAGTCCTGGTCAAAACCAACATGACCCTTGGAGAAAGCATCCCCGTGCTGGGCAACTGGTTCCAGCTGGTGTTTGTGGAGAACAAGGGTATG
>JAFVDC010000029.1 GCA_017478685.1 Bacteroidales bacterium
CCCATGAGGCCGCCCTTGACGGAAGACTCCCACAGGACATTCTCCCGGACTCCCTTGTTGGAAGCCACAAATTCGGAGTGCAGGTGTGCGCAAAGTTCTTCCAGCGCAGCCACGCGCTCTGACTTGACTTTTTCCGGCACCTGGTCCTTCCACTCCGCGGCCCTTGTGCCGGGACGCCTGGAGTAGGGGAATACGTGGATGAACGCCGGCTTTATGCACTCGGAAAGGAATCTGTAGGTCTCCTGGAACAACTCTTCCGTCTCTCCGGGAAGGCCCACAATGACATCAATTCCGAAAAACACTTTTGGCTGCCCCGGACGTTCCATCGCACTGCGAATGTAGTCTATGCGGGAAGCGAACAGGGCGGTGTCGTAGCGGCGTCCCACGCGCTTTAAGAGGGTGTCTGAGCCGCTTTGAAGCGGTATATGGAAATGCGGCTGGAACTTGGTCCCTGACGCAATCCAGTCCACAATCTCCGGCGTAATGAGGTTGGGCTCTATAGATGAAATCCGGTAGCGCTCAATCCCTTCCACTTCATTCAAGGCCTTCAGAAGATCCAGGAAACTCTCCCCGGTGGTCCGGCCGAAGTCTCCGGTATTGACACCCGTCAGAACCACTTCTTTCACACCTTCCGCGGCAATTTCCCGCGCCATCTTCACGCATTCGCAGATAGGGATATTCCGGCTTCGGCCCCTTGCAAACGGCACTGTGCAGTATGCGCAGAAATTGTCGCAGCCGTCCTGCACCTTCAGGAAACTCCTGGTTCGCTCACCGGTGGAATAGGCTCCGAATGTATTCATTCTGGAGGAGGCACTGTCTCCTGAACCCCTGGCCACCCTCGGCCGGGTAAGAGGGAGGGGCCCAAAGCTGCGCGAAGCGCTGCGCATGGGAGGGGTCGGCGTAGCCGACGGTTCAGGGGACAGTGCCTCCTCCAGAATCATCTTCTTTTCATTGGCACCGTATACCCGGGACACACCATCTATGGCCAGAATAGCCTCACGGCGGAGTTCGGCGTAGCAACCGGTTACAAGGATGCGGGCATTAGGAGCGGTCTTGTGGGCGCGGCGGATGAAGTTGCGGGACTTTTTCTCTGCGGTTTCGGTGACGGCGCAGGTGTTGATGAGGTAGGCATCGGCCTCCTCATTCCACCCCACCACCTCCCACCCGGCGGCCTTGAAAGCGCGCTCGTAGGTGGAAGTTTCGGCGTAGTTCAGTTTGCAGCCAAGAGTTGTGAACGCTATCTTCATACGGCTTGGAAAAGGAAAACGCAAGGACGCTTGCCGATTGAAAATTCCCGGAGCTTTTTCCACTGCCCCACGGTTTGGGTGCGGATAAACTGGTCCGGGCAGGTGAGATTTGCGGCAACGCAAACCTTTGTGGAATCACGGAGTACCCCCAGCATGTCCTTGAACAGGGAGTCGTTGCGGTATGGAGTCTCAATGAGGATCTGAGTCTGGTGGAAAGACCTCTTTTCCAATTGCTTCAAGGCCTCCTTCCTTTCGTCGGGCTTGGCAGGGATGTAGCCTGCGAAGGCAAAGCTCTGGCCATCCAGGCCGGATGACATTAGCGCCATCATAAGTGATGACGGCCCCACAAAAGGCACAACCTCAATCCCTTGTGTGTGGCACAGCGCCACAAGCCTGGCACCGGGATCCGCCACGGCGGGAAGGCCGGCTTCTGAGATAAGGCCCACCGGAGCACCGTCCTCAAAAAGGGAAAGCAGGGCTTCTACTTCGGCGGGTTTTGTGTGCTCGTTGAGCGTGTGGAACTCAAGCTGGTCTATATGGCCCTTGAGACCCGCGGCCGAAAGAAAACGGCGGGCGGTGCGGACTTCTTCCACAACATATTTATGGATACCCGGCAGCGCCTGCAGAAGAGACGCCGGAAGGACATCCGACGGAGCCCCGTCTCCAAGAGGGGAAGGTATGAGGTATAATTTACTGTTGTACTTCATTTTCAATTGCTTTTGACTTTCCGGTAGAGTCTATCTGCAGCATGCTCTGTGTTACCTGGCCGTCAATGAGACGCCTTGCCGCGCGTTCCTCGCGCTCCTGCCTTGACATGAAAATCTCGCCGAACAACTGGGGGAACGAGTAGAATTCCTTCTGGTAGGCTATACCCACGCCGTTTCTCTGGCTGTTGTCAAGGTAAGAAGAGAATTGGTCGGCCGAATGTGAGAAGATGGTTGTGCGGAGATTGCCGTTTTTGGTAACCTTTATTTCGACGTCCACGTCTCCGGTTATCTCGCTGGTGGTGCTCCCGATCATCCGCTTGTTGCCCACGGCACCGTTCACTATTACGCGGTTGTTGAACAGCTGGGTGCTCACGGCAACGTCAAACATGTTTCGGCCTTCCTGGGCCTTGTAGTTGAGACCAAGGTCCAGAGGGATGTTAAGTTTCTCGAAGATGTTGTTGATCTGGCCGCTCATGATACTGGACACGTTGGAGAACAGCATGTCGGAGCCCGTGGAGGTGATTCCGCTGTCTTCGTCCGGAAGGAAGCTGCCTGCAATGAGAAGGTAGATGAACTGCTTCTGGATCTTGTCTTCCGTGCTCAGGGCGCTTTCCAGCGCTATCTGGCTGGAGGGGTTGAGGTCCGGGACGTCAATGGAGAACTGGACTTCCGGGTTGGAGAGCTTTCCGCTTATGTCAATTCCGCAGTTTACTGTGCGGCGGCCGCTTCCGGAAGAGGATTCAGCGGAGTCGGAGGTTATGAGGTTGTCCAGGCTGGCCTTAGTGATGTAGAGGCCCTTGACATTGAGGTCGGTCTCGTTCACGGGGCCGTTGAACCTTACGGAACTGCCGTCCTGGATGGTGAAGTCGCGGCTCACGAGGTTCATTGCGCTGAACCTGAAGCTGCCCTCCTGGAGGGTGTAGTCTCCGCTTAGGCCGAAACTGTTCTGGGCGGTCTCGAGGTTTATGCCGATGGTGCCGCTGCCCCTGGCGTTGAGGGTGTTTTCCCCAAGGTCTATGAAGACGGTGGCATCCGGGGTGGCCCTTGCCGTGAGATTGATGATGAGGTTGGTGGACTGGGCCTGCTGCTGCGTATTGGAGGCCATCATGAGCTCATAGGGGTCCTGCTGGAGCTCGCTGACGGGCTCCGTGAACACCAGCATCTTTCGCTGGACTTCTCCGCTGGCGCCCCCGATGGGTAGGTGAAGTTCTCCGGGACCGCTTGTGGCGGCGTTGATGTCCACCACAATCCGGCTCAGGGGGCCTTTTACCGTAAGGCCGCCGGAAACCGGCACGGTGCCGTATAGCGTGGAGTTCTCTCCGCGCTTCAGATCCAGCGCCTTGATCTTGTCCAGGCTTATCTTGAGGTCCGTTCCAAGCTCCTTGAACCCGTTGAGGAGGATGTCTCCCTTTACCGTACCCTTGCCGCCGGCGTTGTCCCTAAGCCGAAGTTCCCGGAACGACAGGGCGTCCTGCGTGACGGCAAGCTCTCCCTCAACATCGTATAAGGCACGCGTGAAATCAAGGGCGATATGGCCTTCCGTCAGTTTAAGGTCACGGCTGCCGATACTTAACTTGGACACGGGACCGCTTACATTCACGGCACCGTCCAGGCGGCCGTCAAAGGTGGAGAACACCGTTGACAGGATAGGGGAGATGCTGGCAAGGTTGAACTTGTTGAATAGGGCTTCGGCAAAAATCTTCTGGCCATCAGGCATGAAATAGCCGTTTATGTCAATGGGTTTCTGGCCGTCCAGGGTGGTCTGGGCCTTGATGTTGAAGCGCTTGGAGGGCTCGTCCCAGTTAATGTTCAGGGCAAGGGTTCCCATGCGCTGGCCGGACACCCGCGTGGAGTCGCAGACTATGGATGCCTCGATTCCGGGGATGGGATTGCCGGGAGAAATGACCACGGCGTTGCCGCTGGCGTAGCCTTCTATGGGAAGGAGATTCCCTATGAAGCCGCTTACAATCCCGACGTCGAATTTTTCCATCCTCACCCTGAGGGTATCGGCCGAATTTGAGGAGTACCCGCCGGCAATGTCCAGAAGCTCGTCGTCGTGGCGGGCCGTAAGGTGGTCTATGCTTACGTTTCCGCCCCGGTAGAGGATGTCTCCGGACGAAATTCCCCATCCGGCGCCCTTGTAGTAGAAGTTGGACGGCAGGGCGCGTGCAAGCACCGCGAGGGAATTGTCGGAATCGCGGCTCAGTTCTGCGCTAAGGTAGAGTTCGGCCTTGCTGTTGTCGGATTCGGAGTTGTCAAAGCTGTAGCCAAGGCCAAGGTGGTTGTCGTTGGCAAACAGCGACAGCCTGCTTCCAAGGAGCCTGACATCCCGGGAAAGCTGGATCATGGAGCTTGAGAGGTCCGCTTTCAGGACGTCGGAGGCGTTGCTGACGGCAAGGTCCAGGTTGCAGATGAATTTCTCTCCAAGGGCAATGCGGTCACTGCCAATTCGGCCTGTAAGGATGCCGTCACGGTTTATTGCAAGGCTTATTTCCGTGGGGTTGGCAACATAGGTTCCGGGAGCAAGGAAGTCCAGGAGGTCGTGGGCGCCCTTCACCTTGAGGTTGAGGCTGTATGTGGAGCCGTCCCAGGCCGGGGCCGATTCCGTGGAAAGGGCGCTGGCCTCGCGGTCCAGCGTGAGGCTCTTGAGGTGATTCACGAAGTCGAAGGGGGCCTTGTCGCCGTAGTAGGTGCCCTCCAAGAACTTGGACTGGATGTTTATCCTGTGGACGTTGTCATTTGCGTGGGCCTTTGCCGTAAGGTCCCCAAGGTAATGCACTCCCGTGGCGCTTTCAAGGGTGATTCCTGACACCAGGACATCTCCAAGGACATCGTGGCTTTCCGTCACAAGGAAGTTGGACGACGCCTGCAGTGATATCTTGGAGTTGGGCCTCTTGTCTATCTTCAGCGCGTGGAGGTCTGCGTAGCCAAGAGAGGCGTAGAAGCGGTACACCTTGTTCCGGGTTCTTCTGGAGAGGTTGAACTTTCCCTGGAAGAGGAAACTCAGGTTGGGGTCGGCGGCTATGATTCGGCCATCGAAGGCGTCTTCGGCATAGTTTCCAACCGCGGAAATGTTGGTGTAGTCGTAGCCAAGGGCGTTCAGGCGGTCTATCTTCAGGGAGTCTATCCTTACGCTGAGGCCTCCGTTTTTGGGGATTGTGGCCGAAAGACCCGTGCCGAGGGTTACCGGCCCTATTGCATCTATCCCGGCAATCTCTCCAACGTTGAGATCCTGCGTGCGGAGACCGCCGTCAATGATGATGGGCCGTTTGAGGTCTACGGTGTTGCGGACGGTGATATCGGCCTTGGCAAGCCCCAGCCTTGAAGAGAGGGTGCCGTTTACCCCCAGCCTGTTGATGGGGCCCTTGGCGGTTCCGCGGAAGGCGAAGCTTTCCCCGGGGGCAAAGCTGTCAAGGCCAAGCTTGACATCCGGGGCCCAGCTGTGCAGGAAGCCCTCCAGGCCATTCAGGGTGAACTTTGAATCACTTAGTTTTATGTCCAGCGCAAGGTTCTGGATGTCGGTGGCGTTCATGACGCGGCCGCTTACCTTGGCGGAGAAGTTGTGGTCTGCGTCGGAGGCCTCAATGTCCTTGAGACTTATGTCATTGACATATCCGCTTACCTTTCCGCTCACGTATCCGCGGAAATCCATGTACTCTTCCAGCGGGCCGAAGAACGACACCGTTTTCATGGATACAAGGGTGCCGGGCTTTACGGTGCCGCTGATGCGGATACGCTCCACAAAGTCCGAATAATCCTTCAGGGAACCCTCCAACTCAAGCCTTTCAAGGTGGACGTCCGAGTACTCTTCACGGAGGTCAA
>JAFVDC010000030.1 GCA_017478685.1 Bacteroidales bacterium
GCACAGTTCCTTGCAATGGGCGGTACTTCGGCCATGATCATCTTCATTGCCGTGTGCGCATCAATAGCCATGCTGTTCCCCATCTCTACGCCTCCTAACGCCATTGCGGCTTCCACCGGCATGGTGGAGACCAAGGACATGACCAAGGTTGGCCTTGTAATGGGCATCGTTGGCTTCGTGCTGGGTTATTTCTGGCTTACCAAACTCTTCCCGTTTGCATAATATGAAAAAGATTATACTTATTGCTTCGGCCCTGATGATGAGCATCGGTGCCATGGCGCAGGGGAGTGAGACCCCTGAATACGGATACAAGCAGACAGGCTTCATGAGCGTGCCCAAGGTGGGCGGCTACATCATCGGAGGTTACAAGTACAGTGACCTTGATGGTGCCAATGGCGGCCCCGGGTTTAACTGCAGGCTCATCCGTCTGTATGTGGATGGCAGCATCTTTGGCGACTTCAAGTATCGCATCCAGTTCCAGGCCAACGGAACGGCTCCGCACGTGAAGGATTTCTACATCGAGTGGGCCCGCTGGAGGGAGTTCTCCGTGAAATTCGGCCAGTTCAAGCGCGCCTTCACCTTTGAGAACCCCATGAACCCCTGGGATGTGGGCGTGGGAGATTTCTCCTTCCTGGTGCAGAAGTTTGCCGGCATGGGAGACCGTCTTGGAGAGGCCAATATGGGTGGCCGTGACCAGGGCATCCAGATCCAGGGAGACCTTTTCCCTCTGAACAATGACAGCTACAGGCTCCTGCATTACCAACTTGGCGTGTACAACGGCCAGGGCATCAATTTGGCCGATGCAAACCGCGCCAAGGATATCATAGGAACTATCCAGTTCCAGCCTGTGAAGGGCCTCTACATTGGTGCCTTCGGCTGGACCGGCAGCTGGGTGAAGCCTGCGGTTGCCGCTACTGCTACAAGT
Organism: Bacteroidales bacterium; assembly: GCA_017478685.1. The sequence continues at coordinate 926 of JAFVDC010000030.1, forward strand.
CCCGCAGTACCTGCTCAGGAGTACAAGCGTCAGCGCATCAGCGCGGGCCTCAAATACGACTGGGACAACTGGACAGTGCGTGCCGAATATGCCACCGCCATCGCCGGCGAGGTGGAGCAGAGCGGCGCGGCCGATGCCTTCTACGTGACGGTGGGCGTTCCGGTCCTTGACTGGCTTAAAATTTACGCCAAATGGGACGAATTCCGCGCTCAAGGCAATGCCGACAGCAGCCACGACATGATTTCGGCCTGCCTTAATTTCCGCCTTCACAAGAACCTAAATTTCCAGCTGGAATACCGCTATCACAACAACAAATTGCTGGCTAAACCCCAGTACAATGAGGTTTGGCTCATGGGTTATATTCGTTTTTAAAAAAGTTGCGGAAATTTCAGATTGTTTCAAATCGTAAAATATTGAATGGACCACTCTTTGAGTGGTTCATTTTTTTTGCTGATTCGGTTATAATTTCGTATCTTTGCCTTTGGCAACAAGCACAAAAAAGCCATTTAAGGTCCAATCGGCAAAACTCCTGGGAAGGTGAGCCGTTTGCCGGGATAGTAGGGGAGACAACGATGAGGACCTTCCAGTGCCTGTGTCTTTATAGACGCGGGGACTGGAGGATGTGTACCTTGGCGCCAAATTCATTGCTTCAAATGGCCCAGAAGAGGGAAATATACTGGTTTGCACTTACGGTTTTCAAAAACCTTCCGGGGCTTGTGGATGCCTTTTCCCGGAAGGGCTGGGAAACGTTCAGGGCCTATACAATCGAGGAAACGGTGGAGGGCAGCAGGATAATCCGCAAGGAAGTGCCGCTGGTGAAGAGCCTTCTATTTGTGAACTGCCCCATGAAGGAGCTTGTGAACTTCAAGTACCTGAACAACGACTGGTTCATGTACTACAAGGCCCCAACCGGCACGGACCCCGGTCCCGTGGACGACAATGAAATGAAGGCCTTCATGCTTGTGACGTCGGTCCGTGACGGTAACTTAAGGGTGCTGGGCGAAGACCGCCCTGAGTACCACAAAGGGGACAAGGTGAGGGTGATTTCCGGGCCTTACAAAGGGGCCGAAGGCTATGTGAAGCGCATCAGGCGCTCCCGCGAACTCCTTGTTTGCGTAGAGGGCGTAACCGTGGTGGTAGTATCCCAGATTCCACCGGAGTATCTAGAGAAAATATGAAACGTTCAATTATAATCACCGGCGGAGCCGGATTCATCGGCAGCCATGTTGTAAGGCTGTTTGTAAACAAGTACCCTGAGTACAGGATCATCAACCTTGACAAGCTCACCTATGCGGGAAACCTTGCCAACCTCAAGGACATTGAGGACAGGCCGAACTACCGCTTTGTGAAGATGGACATCTGCGACTTCGAGGGTGTCCTGAAGCTCATGCAGGAAGAGTACGTGGACGGCATCATCCACCTTGCGGCCGAATCCCACGTGGACCGCTCCATCAAGGATCCCTTCACCTTTGCCCAGACCAATGTCATGGGCACGCTGAGCCTCCTGCAGGCCGCCAAGGCCTATTGGGAGCCGCAAGGCTGGAGTGTTTGTCATTCTGAGCGTAGCGAAGAATCTCCCATCCCCTGCCGCTTCTACCACATCAGCACGGACGAAGTGTATGGCGCACTGGAAATGACTGACCCTGAGGGCATCGAGCCGCCGTTTACCACCAAGGCATCCAGCGGCAAGCATCATCTGGCTTATGGCCGCAAGTTCTTCACGGAGGATCTCAAGTACCAGCCGCACAGCCCGTATTCGGCCGCAAAGGCCAGCAGTGACCACTTTGTGAGGGCGTTCCACGACACCTTCGGCATGCCCACAATTGTCACAAACTGCTCCAACAACTACGGCCCGTACCAGTTCCCGGAAAAGCTTATCCCGCTGTTTATCAACAACATTCGGCACAGGAAACCCCTGCCGGTGTACGGAAAGGGAGAGAACGTGAGGGACTGGCTGTACGTAGAGGACCACGCCCGCGCCATTGACGTGATTTTCCATGAGGGCAAGATTGCCGAAACCTACAACATCGGTGGCTTCAACGAGTGGAAGAACATAGACATCATCAAGGTGCTCATTAACACCGTGGACCGCCTCC
>JAFVDC010000031.1 GCA_017478685.1 Bacteroidales bacterium
CGATGCCGTGGGGCATATCATGCACAGCATGGCGCACTCAAGGAGCATTCGGCCCACCCCTTCCGGAACCTTGGAAACCGCAAAGGCCAGGATAAGGAAGGAGCCAACCTGAAGCGCCAGGGCCATGGCATGCCACCGAGTGAGCCGAAGGTCATGGGGGGAAATCTTCACAAACTGGAAAAATAGCAGGACGGCTATCACAAGCCGCTGCCCCTCTGAGGCGCAGATATGAAGCGTGCGCTCATAGCTGTGAAGCCACGGGGTGAAGTAGTAGAGAAGATACAGGCTCACCCCCAGCACTATGGCGCCGGGCAGCATCCAGTCGCTGAAAACTTGCCTGGTCTTGGGACTCATTTTTTAGAGAAAATGCGGTCTATCAGGGGATCCGTGAATCTCATGCAAATGCCTGTGAGTATGGCAAGTATGAGGGTGCCCTCGCGTATTACCACAGTGTGGCCGTTACCGTCCAGAAGGCCGAAAACCGCAAATGAGAACGCCGCCGTAAGGGCAACCAGCACAATATCGAAAATCACCTTTACCCGGCTGAAGGGAGAGCGCGTTACCTCCGACAGCACTGCAACAAGTTTGTCTCCGGCCAGAATCCAGCCGTCTCCCACAACCTCCAGTTTTATGCCGATAGCCGTAAGAACCACCGCCGCCAGGCTCAACAGTATCTGTACCAGATAGTTGGTTGCGGGTGCTTCAATGGCGTTGAAAAGCCATATTGAGGCGTCGCACATGTAGCCGAACACAAAGGCGGCGGGAATCTGCATGAGATACCTCAGTTCAAAGCGTTTTCCAAGCAGCAGCCACTGGGTGAGGATATACACAATGTGGGTTATCCAAGTGAACGTGCCAACGGACAGTGCGCTCCATTTAAGCGACAGAATGGTTGGAGGACATGACGGCGGAGCAATTCCCAGGTTGCTCTTTATTGAAAGCCCCACTCCCAGGGCCACAATAATGAGCCCCAGTGTGGATATTGCGTATCTTTTAAGTAAACTTTTCATAATCGGCTGCAAAGGTACGAATTTTTGGCCGATTTTGTCCAATGCGGTTCTTCGCTGTTCTGGACCAGGTCCACCTCCGGGCAGCGACTTACACGTAAAACGCCAAAAACGCGTGTCTCATTGCCCATTTGGGCAGCGATTTACACGAAAAAACGCCAAAAACGTGCGTCTCATTGCCCCCGGCATGTGTTTCCCCTCCGTGCTGTCGTGACGCTCTTCGCGCAATGCCGAAGCGGTGGAGGTTAGTTTGCTGATATTCAGGCGTTTACATAAGTATCTACCAGAACTTTTTCTGGTAGACTTTTCTATAAACATTTGAACTACAGTAAGTTAGCCAACACCACAAGGGGAGAAACACAAGGGGAGAACCATAAATGGAAGAAATATCCTGGTGGGAAAGTAGTGGGGGTCATATGGGGCATACTAAGTGAGGCACGGGAATAATGTGGATTATTGGAATGACGGGGGGAAGAGGGGTATGCGGGAGCATGGCTTGGGAAAATGCGGAAAATACGTTATATTTGTAGGCTATGTCCAAGATAGGGAACATACTTCTGCCGATAGCTGTGGCCGGTTTGGTCTTGGCCCAGACCGTGGGCGTGGAGGCTGGTCGTGCCGCACGCCTTCACAAGTGGTTCCCTGCGGCCGTGAGGGACACTGTTGGCACAGAGGCCGATTCCGGCAAGGCTCCTGCCTCAGGCCCCGCCACACGCATCTTGAAAGACTCTTCAGTCACTCCGGACTCCGCCGGTGCTCTGCTATTCCAGGCAGACTCCGCCGCCGCTGACTCCCTCGGCGCTGCGCTATCCCCGGCAGACTCCGCGGCGCGCGCCGCGCAGGACAGCCTCAGGCACCTCAAAGACTCCCTGCAAGGCGTCATAGACAGTCTCAAAGCTGCAGCCGACACCGCCCGCATGGACTCCCTCTATAGCATCCTCCTTCAGTTGGATTCGGCCTCAAAGAGCCCTCTGGACAGCATCGCCGACGAAGAAGACTTCGATCTTTTTGCCATAGCCCCGGAAGACACCATGCCCAAGGTCTATGCCCGTGACACCATGAAGGTTCCGGACAGCCTGAAGCTCACGGATCCCTTCCTCTACGAGTGGTATATTGCTGTAAAAGACTCGTTTACACACAGGCTTGTGGTGGATTCCCTAAAGGCCGAAGGAGACTCCATCCTGTGGCCGCGGATAGACTCCCTGTACCTTGACGACTCCACCCGCACCGCCAAGGAAAAATTCGACAAGTGGTACGCCGGGCTCTCAAAGGCCGAACGCAAGCGCTACGACTACCAGCAGAAGCTTCCCATCCTCATGCACCGCCAGGACTCCATCCTGAAGCGCAAGGACAGCATCAAGCGCGTGAAGGACAGCATTCGGCAAAGCACCCCCAGGGTACTTGAAACCGCGTTCCTCCCCGACACCCTGTACTACAAGCGCCTCATTTCCTGGAAGCGTGACCGCAATTACAACGGCATAGAGTACAAGGAATGGGACACCACGGCCAACTACCGCTTCTACGACTACCCCTTCATGAAAGAGGACGTGGGCGCCACCTGGCTTGGCTTTGGCGGTTCGGCCGTCCAGCACTACAACTTCTTCAGGCGTGGCCGTGAACTCACTCCAAGTTTCTACGACGCCATGGAAACCTGGACTTATTCGGCCGACAACATCCGTTTCTTCAACACCAAGACCCCTTACACGGAGTGGGAATACTACGGTTCCCTGTTCTCCAGCGGCACTGAGGCCAGCGACGCCTTCCGTATTTTCACAACCCAGAACATCCTGCCGCAGCTTAACCTGTCGCTGGAAATGAAGCGCCACGGCGGCGCCGGCAACCTCAAGAACGAGGAAACCGACAACCGCACCTACTTTGTCACCGCCAACTGGCTTGGAAAGAAGTGGCTTGCCCATGCAGGCTTCATATCCAACAGCATCACCCGTCAGGAGAGCGGCGGCGTTGTGGACAATTTCTGGATCAGGGATACATCTGTGCAGATCAGGGAAATTGATGTAAACCTTCCATCGGCCACAAACCGCTATAGGAAAACTACGGTGTTCTTTGACCAGAACTACCGTATCCCGTTCGAGTTCATAGAGAAACTGAGGCATCGCAAGGACACCGCCTGGGTGCCGTCGGATACCCTCAACACCAACACCACCACCGCATTTGTCGGCACCGGAACAGAGTGGAGCACCTACAGCAAGAAGTACGTGGACAACACCTCTACCACGTTGTCTGACTTCTACAACGATGTCTTCTACGTGAATCCTTCCAAGAGCACGGATTCCCTTCGCACAATGCGCCTTGACAACCGCATAATCTTCCGCCTGCAGCCCTGGAAGGAAGATGCCATTGTGTCAAAGATAGAGGGCGGTATCGGCGACAGGCTCCAGACTTTCTACCTTAGGCAGCCCGGCTACAGCCTCATAAAACCCGTCAACACCGTTTGGAACACCATGTATGTGTATGCAGGGGCCGAAGGCCGCCTGAGCCGCTACATGGAATGGGACGCCACCGGCCGCTATCATTTTACCGGGGTGGAAGCCAATGACTTCAGCCTTGGAGGCCGGATAAAACTGAACATTTTCCCCTTCAGGCGCCATCCCTCCAGCCCCATGACCCTGGAAGCCGCCGTTGAAACCTCCCTGAAGGCACCGGATTTCTATCAGCAGCACTTCTACTCCAACCACTATATCTGGGAAAACGACTTCCAGAAGGTCTCTACCACCAAGATTCACGCTACGTTCAGCGTGCCCAGATGGGACCTCAAGGCCGAAGCCGGATATGCGCTTCTGGCAAATAACGTCTACTACGACACCCTTGGCATAGCGCGTCAGAACAACGTGCCCATGAGTATCCTCACGGCGGCGCTCACAAAGAACTTCAAATTCGGCCCGGTGCATCTTGACAACAAGGTGCTGTTTCAGCTGTCCTCCAACCAGGATGTGGTCCCGCTGCCAACGGTTGCACTTAAC
>JAFVDC010000032.1 GCA_017478685.1 Bacteroidales bacterium
AATTTCACATCCTCCTCAAACCCGGCGTGGGCCTCATTGACATTGGCCCGGAGCCCTACGACCGCTTCAAGCTGTACCGGATTGTGGACCCCGGCAGGTGGGAAGTGGACGGAATGCGCTTCAGGCATATCCTGGAGGGCTATTATGATTACACTAAGGAGATTGTGGTCACGGGAGGCAGCAGCTTTGAAATCAGGCACTGCTACAAGGCGTTTTCGGCCTATGAAGGAGATGTGTACAACCACAACTTCTTCACGTTTGGAAAGCTTGAAATCGGGCCATCCCGGCAGATAGACTTCCCTTTCCGCCCTGAAGGCACCTGGCGGGCCGAATACGACTCCGTGGGCTTCACTGAAAGCGGCATACGATTCTCAAGGCAGCTTCAGAAGGGTGAATCCGTGTACACAGGCAACATCCACGAAGCCGGAAAAGAGGGCATGCCATACGCCATGAGCATCTCCGAGAGCCCGCTCCGCGTTAGCATCCAAGGAGACGTCCCCGTATTCAAAACCGTGCTCTGGGCCAACCATCGCATAGCCTGCCTGGAGCCCTACAACCGCATTTCCGTCCTCCCCGGGCAGGCTTTTTGCTGGAACATCCGCTACACACTATACTAATAATCCACCAATATAAAATCACAATAAAATGTGATTTTTCTTGTTTTTTAGATAAGCATTCATTACTTTTGCAAGAGAAATCACAATATAATGTGACAAATGACAGATATCGGCACACAGATAAAAAAGCGGAGAAGACTCCTTAAAGTAACCCAGAGACAACTTGCCGCCATCTCCGGAGTGGGAATCAACACACTTACAAAAATAGAAAGGAACGAGGCCAATCCCACCTTGGATATTCTCCAGAAGATTCTGGATACGCTTGGACTGGAACTTGGCGTCTCCGTCAAAAAAATGAGTGAATAATGAGAGCCGCACTTGTATATAACGGAGCCCGCCTAGCCGGCACGCTCAAGGAAAACAGTCCTTCGGAATATGTCTTCACCTACGCCGACGACTACTTCAGGGACGGTTCGGCCCCTGCCATAAGCCTGACTCTGCCTAAAAGCAGGCAGGAATATACATCCGAGGCTCTGTTTCCGTTTTTTGCCAACATGCTGTCAGAGGGGCACAACCGCACAGTCCAGGCCCGCCTGCACAAATTGGACGAAGACGACGATTTCGGCATCCTTCTTGCCACAGCGCAAACGGACACACCAGGAGCCATTACAGTAAAGCCTCTGTAGATGATACCCTTTACCTCATACAGCGCATCCACCCTGGGGCGTTTGACCGGCGGAATACCGGTCTCCCCCATCCTGCCTTTCCAAAGCCAGGAAGCCGACATATTGCACTTCAACAGGAACAGGGGCCGAATATCTCTTTCCGGTGCGCAGAGCAAGTTCTCCGTATGCATCAAAGACGGGAAATTCACTCTTACAGAGGAAGGTGAGCAGGGGACATTTATCCTTAAGCCCATGCTTTCGGACTTTTCCTTCAAGGCCGACAGCCCGGCCAACGAGCATCTCACCATGCAGATTGCAAGCAAGGTCTTTCAAATTGAGACTGCCTCCAGTGCCCTTTGCTTCTTTGAAAACGGAGATCCCGCATATATCACCCGCCGATACGACATCGCCCCCGACGGCAGCAAGATCCAGCAGGAAGACTTTGCTTCGCTTGCCGGGATATCGGCCGAAAAATACGGCAGGGACTACAAATACACGGCACTTAGTTATGAGGATATCGGCATGCTCATAAGAAAGTATCTTCCCGCATGGAGAATCGAGATGGTTAAGTTTTACGACCTTGTCCTCTTTAACTTCCTGTTTTCCAATGGGGATGCGCACCTTAAAAACTTTTCGGTGCTCATGAACCCCGACGGTGACTACAGGCTTTCTCCTGCGTACGACCTAATCGACACACGCATCCATTTGCCTGACGACGGCATATTTGCCCTTCAAAAAGGACTGTTCTCTGACGGACGCACTTTCCCTCTGGGGCTGGGCAACAAGGTTTTCCGCGATTTCGGGCTATGCCTTGGACTTCCGGAAAAAATTGTAAAACAGGAACTTGACCGTTTTTGTGCCGACTACCCCGCCGTGGAAAGCATGACTGAGGAATCCTACCTTTCCGATGAGGCCAAAAAGAATTATTACCAGCATTACCACACAAGACTAGTTTCTTTCCTGAGAAGTTAATACCATGAATAGAATCCTTACCGCCACCTTGGCAATTTTGATATCGGTGACTGCCGCCGCCCAGTACAAGGAGCTTCCGCTTGGCTCCATAAAGGCCGAAGGCTGGCTGCTGGAGCAGCTGAAGAGGCAGGCCAGCGGCCTCACAGGCCATCTGGACGAGGTATATCCTGAGGTTATGGGCCCATCCAACGCATGGCTTGGCGGTGACGGAGACGCTTGGGAACGGGGCCCCTACTGGATAGACGGGCTGCTTCCGCTTGCCTTTATCCTTGACGATGCCACTCTCAAGGCCAAGGCGCAGGCGTGGGTGGAGGCAATGTTGTCCTCGCAGCAGGAAAGCGGATATTTCGGCCCGGCCGAAGACCACCCCTATGTATATGGCCTCCAAAGGGGGAAAGCGCAGGACTGGTGGCCGAAGATGGTGGCGCTTAAGATCCTGAAGCAGTATTATTCGGCAACGGGAGACTCCCGCGTAACAGACTGCCTCACAAAGTACTTCCGCTACCAGTTGGAAACGCTTCCGGAAAAGCCCCTGGACCACTGGTCTTTCTGGGGAAAGGAGCGCGGTGCCGACAACCTTGAGGTGGTGCTGTGGCTCCATAGCATCACCGACGAAGAGTGGCTCCTGAAGCTTGCCGACCTTATTCACTCCCAGACCAGAGACTGGGGCACAATGTTCCGCGAAGGGAACTTCTGGGGCCCGCAGGGAGGCATCCATACGGTTAACCTGGCGCAGGGATTCAAGGCCCCGGTCGTGTGGTGGAAATACTCCAACTGGGACGGAGACCTTGTAGCCCCCAGGCATGCCATGGAAGTGATTCGGCACACAGTAGGCTTCCCCACAGGCCTCTGGGCCGGAGATGAACAGCTCCAGTTCGGTGACCCCGCCCGCGGAAGCGAACTATGCCAGGCAGTTGAGATGATGTTCTCCCTGGAAGAGATGCTCCGCCTTTCCGGAGACTGCCATTGGGCCGATGCCCTGGAGCGCATAGCCTACAACGCCCTCCCCACGCAGGTGAACGACGACTTCACCGCCAAGCAGTACTACCAGCAGGTGAACCAGATTGCCTGCACCCGTGAAAACCGGCCGTTCTCAACGCCCCATTATGGCACCGACACCATGTTCGGCACGCTTAACGGATACCCTTGCTGCGTTTCCAACATGCACCAGGGCTGGCCCAAGTTTACGCAAAACCTGTGGTACGGAACCGAGGACCACGGCCTTGCCGCCATGCTTTATGCTCCCTGCACGGTAAAAGCCGAAGTCGCCGGAGGTATTCCCGTAACCATCACTGAGACAACCGATTACCCCTTCCGCGAAAGGGTTACCATGAAAATCAAGTTCCCGGGCTCCATCAAAAGGACCAAGTTCCCGCTTATAATCCGCGTCCCTTCCTGGAGCAAGGGCGGAGTTGTGAACATAGGCGGCATCAAGCAGGACCTTCGGCCCGGCGCCGGAGTGTTCAAGATAAACCGCACA
>JAFVDC010000033.1 GCA_017478685.1 Bacteroidales bacterium
GGCTGCCGTTTTCGCCCTCTCCGTCCACGTTTTTGGCCGATTTTGTGGCCGGGCTGCCGTTTTTTCCCCGTCCGTCCACGTTTTCGGCCGTTTTTGTGGCCGGGCTGCCGTTTTTGCCCATCTCGTCCACGTTTTTAGCCGTTTTTGTGGCTGGACGGGGTTTTGACAAAAATTAGAGCCATGAGCGGCAGAGCAATGATCGCCATTGTGGCGCTGATGGGTAGATAAATGCCGAAATTGACATACTGTACGACCAGATATGTGACAAGGAGAAGCCCCACGCCCATTGCGCTGCTGATAAGATAGTGTTTACGTATATCCGTACTTTTGCAGATGAGGCGGCTGAGGTTAGGAACGCCAAGGGAAATGAACCCGATAGGGCCACAGATACTTACGGCGCTGGTGACCAGGCACATAATGGCAAGGAGCAACACGGCCTTTCCTGAGTTGGGAATTTCAATTTCAGCCTTGAAATGCCTTGTAAGCCGCCCGGCCTGCGATAGTGCAGCGGCAAGGCCAATGCCGAATAGCACCAGCGAGAAGATGATGTCGCCGGAGGTGACGCCCTCCAGCCGGAAATTGGCAGCGCCCCAGAGGTAATACTGCTTAAGGAGGTCTCCGGTGGGGGCATTTGTGACAACAATTGTTCCCAGCGAGCCAATGAACGTGCCAAATAGGATGCCGAATGTGATAAGCTGTTGAGTATTAACCTTCAGCGTAACAAAAAAGCACACCAGCGTGCAGATGAGCGTGCAGATGAAACTGCCCACGGTGAGGGAACACCATCCGGACATTGTGGCCGCTGCGGCACCGAGGCAGGCGGCAGAACCCAGCCCCAGCGAATAAACGTCTCCAAGCTGGTTTCTCCAGAGGTATTGCATCTGGATTCCGCCCACAGGAAGGGCTATGCCCGAAATTAGTACGTACAGAAGACTCAGTAACATAATGCAAAGATACGACAAAAAATCACTATCTTTGTACCCTTATGGCAAATGATATCATACAGGAGTTCACTAAGGCCGAATACAAGGAAGGTTTTGTGACGGACGTAGAGCAGGAGTTCATCCCCAAAGGGCTGAACGAGGATATCGTACGCATGATTTCGGCCAAAAAGGAAGAGCCGCAGTGGCTGCTGGATTTCCGTCTGGACGCTTTCCGCAAATGGCAGGCTATGCCGCAGCCGGACTGGGCCCATCTGGATATGCCGGAAATTGATTTCCAGGACATTATCTACTTTGCCGCCCCCAAGAAAGACAAAGACCGCCCCAAGGAGATAGACCCTAAGCTTGCCGAAACCTTCGACAAACTAGGCATACCCCTCAAAGAGCGCGACGTCCTGGCGGGCGTAGTTGCCGTAGACGCCGTGTTTGACTCGGTGTCCGTCACCACCACTTTCCGTAAGACCCTGGCCGAAAAAGGCATCATCTTCTGCTCCTTCTCGGAGGCCGTAAAAGAGCACCCGGACCTTGTGAGGAAGTACCTTGGAAGCGTTGTGCCGTCGTCGGACAACTTCTTTGCGGCCCTCAACGGCGCCGTTTTCTCCGACGGTTCCTTCTGCTACATCCCCAAGGGCGTCCGCTGCCCCATGGAACTCTCCAGCTACTTCCGCATCAACGCCCGCGGCACCGGCCCGTTCGAACGCACGCTCATCGTGGCCGACGAAGACTCATACGTCTCCTACATGGAAGGCTGCACCGCCCCCATGAGAGACGAGCAGCAGCTCCACGCCGCCGTAGTGGAAATAATAGTTGAAAAAGGGGCCGATGTAAAGTACTCCACCGTCCAGAACTGGTACCCAGGAGACGCAGACGGCAAGGGCGGCATCCTTAACCTTGTGACCAAGCGCGGAATCTGCAAAGGAGACGGCTCCCATCTTTCCTGGACCCAGGTTGAAACCGGCAGCGCCATCACCTGGAAATACCCTTCAACCATACTGAAAGGGGATTTTTCGTCCTCGGAATTCTACTCCGTGGCCGTCACCAACAACCACCAGCAGGCCGACACCGGCACCAAGATGATCCACCTTGGCCGCGGCACCAAGAGCCGTATAGTGAGCAAGGGAATTTCGGCCGGAGTGAGCCAGAACAGCTACCGCGGCCTTGTGAGAATGGGGCCGAATGCGCAGAACGCCCGTAACTACTCCCAGTGCGACTCCCTCCTCATTGGCTCCCGCTGCGGCGCCCACACCTTCCCGGACATCCGGAGCGTGAACCCCACCGCCACCGTGGAGCATGAGGCCACAACCTCAAAAATATCTGAGGATCAGCTCTTTTACTGCAACCAAAGGGGCCTGGATCCTGAAGAGGCCGTGGGCCTTATTGTCAACGGCTACGCCCGTGAAGTCCTAAGCCGCCTCCCCATGGAGTTTGCCGTTGAGGCCCAGAAACTCCTGCAGGTGTCCCTGGAAGGCAGTGTTGGATAAACGTTCCCTTGTCATTCTGAGCGTAGCCCGCAGGGCGAAGCCGAGGAATCTCAAATAGAAAAAGAATGTTTGATACCGTAATATTTGAACTTGCCGGCAAGCCGGTGCTGCTCATAGACCTGATATCCAGTATATTGGGCCTTACCTGCGTGGTGCTTGCGGGCCGCAATTCAAAGTACAACTTCTGGGTGGGCTACCTTTACACAATTGCGCTCTTTTTCCTCTTCTGGAACCGCAATCTGTACGCCAGCCTGCTTCTGCAGCCAATTTCGCTCTCCATCAACATCCTTGGCCACTGGCGCTGGACGCATCCCCGCAAGGAGGAAGCCACGGACAAAGGAGAGTTGAAGGTTACCATGCTCACCTGGCCCTGGCGCATAATGAGCGTGAGCGCCGTGCTGCTTGTGGCCGGCCTATGGGGCTGGACACTTGACAAGCTCTTCCCTTTGGACCCCCATCCGTACCTTGACTGCACCGTGACGGTGCTCATCCTCATGGCGCAGCTGCTTTCGGCCCTCAAGAAATGGGACTGCTGGATAGCCTGGCTCCTTGTAAACATTACCCAGCTCATCCTCCACATAAGCGTTGGCAATGTTTTCATGCCCATCGTGAGCGGCCTGTACCTTGTAAACGGCATCTGGTCGCTTGTGACCTGGATTAAACTGTATAAGAAAAATTCGTGATATGCTTCAGATAAAAAACCTTCACGCAAGCGTTGAGGACAAGGAAATCCTCAAAGGGGTGAACCTCACAATCGGCCCCGGAGAAATCCATGCCGTGATGGGCCCCAACGGCGCGGGCAAAAGCACCCTGGCGGCGGTTCTCACCGGCCGTCCCGGATACACCGTAACAGAGGGCAGCGTCACCTTCATGGGCAAGGACCTTCTTGCGATGGCCCCGGAAGAACGCGCTTGGGCGGGCCTTTTCCTCAGTTTCCAGTATCCCATTGAGATCCCCGGAGTCACCATCACCGCTTTCATGAAGGCCGCCGTAAATGCAAAAAGGCGTGCCGAAGGCCTCCCGGAGCTCAAGGCCGGCGAATTCCTGAAACTCCAGAAAGAGAAGATGGCCTTCCTCAAGATGAAGCAGGAGTTTGCCAAGAGGGAAGTGAACGTAGGCTTCTCCGGCGGCGAAAAAAAGCGCAACGAGATATTCCAGATGGCAATGCTGGACCCTATGCTCAGCATCCTCGACGAAACCGACTCCGGCCTTGACGTAGACGCTCTCAGGATTGTGGCCGATGGCGTCAACGCCCTCCGCAGCCCGGAAAAATCGGCAATCATAGTGACTCACTACCATAAGCTCCTTGAGTATGTCCAGCCGGATTTCGTGCATGTCCTCAAGGACGGCGCCATTGTGAAAACCGGCGGCCGGGAACTCATCGGGGCCATTGAATCTGAAGGATTTGACCAGTTCTAGCCATGGGACACGGCAGGTATATTGATCCTATTGGAGATGCCCGGTCAAAGCCTGGCATGACGTACACCGTCAAGGCCGGAGAACGCCTTGAACTTGAGTATGTTGTGCTTCCGGGAGAGTCCCGTGACATAGATGTTACCGTAGACCTCACGGGCCCCGGGGCAGAGCTGAGTCTCAAGGCGCTCTATCTCACAAACGCCGAAGAAAAGGTGTATTTCCGCATTCTGGTGCACCACAGTGCCCCCGGATGCCGAAGCTCACAGCTTGTGAAAGGCGTTGCCGGCGGCAGCTCAAAAGTTACTTTCAGCGGCACCATAGTGGTGGCCCCGGACGCCCAGAAAACCGAAGCCTTCCAGGAAAACCACAATATCCTTCTCACTGAATCGGCAAATGTTCAGACGAAGCCCCAGCTTGAGATTTACGCCGACGACGTCAAGTGCTCCCACGGCGCCACCGTAGGCCGCCTCAGCGAGGACGAACTCTTCTACATGCGCTCCCGCGGCATCCCCATGAGTGAGGCCCGGGCCCTCCAGATGCTTTCTTTCCTTTCTCCCGTTATTCCTCAGGAGCGCCGGGAAGAAATAGAAAACGTGATTATGGCACTGTGAGAAGCCGTTTTCTCATATCCATAGTTGTCATTGCCGGCTTAATCGTCATTGCCGGCCTGACCGGCAATCTCCTTAGCTCATGCTCCCGCCGGCCGTCCCTGGACCGCGCCACCGCAGAAAAGCTTGAGGAACTTGACCGCTACATACAGTCCCGCCAGATCTACAATGCGCGCAAAAACGGCCGCCTGGAGTCCCTGAGGTCAATTATCGGCTCTACAAACAACCCGGAGGCGCTTTTCGAGCTCAAGATGAACATGGCCGGGGAGTTTTTCTCCTTCAGCATGGATTCCACCCAGCGCTACCTCAAGTCCTGCCAGGAAATAGCGCTTGAAGAACTCAAGGACAAAGGCCGATACAACGCCGCCACCATTATGCTGGGCCATCTCTACGGGAAAGGCGGCAACTACCTTGAAGCCATCCAAATCCTTTACGGACAAATAGATTCGGCCTCCCTTTCCCCGGAACTAAAGGCCGAATACTACTGGGTACTCTACGACCTCTCCGGAGACATGGCCGGTAATTCCGGTATTGTGGACAAGATCTCCGTCCCCAAGGCCAACACCTTCTATCCAACCTTGTTCAAACTATACCCTAAGGATTCTCCGCGCTGGCGTATGGCCCTCAGGAACAAGTACTTGGAAGAGCGTTCACTGGACCGCGCAGACAGTGTAAGCCGCATCCTTCTAGCCAGCGTAAAGCCCGAAGACCGCGACTACGCCATCCACGCCTATTTCCAGTCAGAGATAGAGGAACGCCGCGGAAATCAGCTTAAACGTATCTCCTGGCTCATTGAATCGGCCAAAAGCGACCTTGTGAATGCCGTGAGGGACTATGCTTCCCTTACCATGGTTGCCCAGAATATCCTCCCCATAGACGTAGACCACTCTTTCCGCTACCTGAGGATAGCCCAGGAAGATGCCCTGGCCTACAATGCCCGCCTCCGTCCGTGGCAAATCTCCCGCTTCCTGATGGACGTTGAGGATGCCTATGCAGAGAGGCAGGCCGAAGCAAACAGGAGCGTCATCCTGGCCGCCATAGTAATGGCCGCGCTGGTCCTGGTCCTTCTTCTCATTACCTGGATGCTGGTGGCGCGCTCCAAAAAACTTTCCCGCACCCAGGCCGCCCTTGAGAGCAGCAACCGCAAACTCCATCAGGCCGACAAAGTTAAAGGAGACAACATTGTAAGTTTCCTTGAGGGCCTCGCAGCCCAGATTTCCGTAATCCGTGCCGAAGACAACCACTTCAGGAACCTTCTCAAGCAGGGGCGCGCCGACCAACTTCTTAAAGAACTCTCCATCTCCGGGCGCTCGGAAAAAGCCAAGGAAGAATTCTACGAGACCTTCGACCGCACCTTCCTTGCCATGTACCCGGATTTCCCGGAGCGCTTCAATGCTCTCCTGAAGGAGGAAGCCCGTATATATCAGCCTGCCGGAAGGCTCACTACGGAGCTCAGGATTTTCGCGCTTATCTGCCTTGGAGTGGACAACTCCAAGAAGATAGCCTCTATGCTGGATTATTCCGTAAGCACCATATATAATTACAAGGTGAGCGTGAAAAACATGGCCCTCGGGGACCGTGATTCCTTTGAAAAGAGGGTGAAAGAGCTGTCTTATAACCTCTAATACCACTACTTTTTTACATATATTCTGAAATTTTAAGCGCCTTATTAATAGCGCTTTAAATTTTTATATTCGCTACTTTAAAACTACAACCGAAATATTGGAGTTTCATTTCCCATAATTTTGCAGTGCACTGGTAATTAATAGCACGCGGATATGAGACTCACAAAACAGTTCCTGTTCCTCACACTTGCAGTACTGGCCATTTCCTGTGGCCGGAAAGTTTCTGACGTCGACAAGAAGGTCAATGACCTCCTCTCCCAAATGACCCTCCAGGAGAAGATAGGCCAGATGAACCAGATATCAGTGGGCGGAGACGTAAGCAATTTCGCAGGGGCAATCCGTGACGGCCAGGTGGGTTCCATCCTGAACGAGGTTGATCCGGTTAAAGTAAATGAGTATCAGCGTATTGCAGTTGAGGAGTCCCGTCTTGGAATTCCCCTTCTTGTAGCCCGTGACGTCATTCACGGCTTCCATACGATCTTTCCCATTCCCCTTGGCCTTGCGGCTACCTTCGACCCTCAATTAGTAGAGGAAGGCGCGCGCGTAGCAGCCATAGAGGCAACCGCCCAGGGCGTCCGCTGGACTTTCTCTCCCATGCTTGACATTGCCCGTGACCCCCGCTGGGGCCGCATTGCCGAAGGCAGCGGTGAAGACCCTTACCTTGATGCGCGTATGGCCGAGGCCATGGTATACGGTTATCAGGGACGTACCTCAGACAGCACCTCCATGGCTGCCTGCATCAAGCATTTTGTGGGTTACGGTGCTGTCGAAGGCGGCCGTGACTATAACAGCACGCTTATCCCGGAGCATCTTCTCCGCAATGTTTACCTCCCTCCTTTTGAGACTGCCGTAAACGCCGGTGCAATGACCCTCATGACCTCTTTCAACGACAACGACGGCATCCCTTCCACCGGCAACAAGCACGTGGTAAAGGATATCCTCCGCGGAGAATGGGGCTTTGACGGCCTTGTTGTCACGGACTGGAACTCAATGGGAGAAATGATAAATCACGGTTTTGCCGAAGACCGTCCTGATGCAGTGAAAAAGGCCGTTGAGGCAGGCGTGGACATGGATATGATGACCTACGGCTTTATCGGCCACCTTGAAGAAATGGTAAGAAGCGGGGAGGTGAAGGAGTCCCGGATAGATGCCGCCGTCAGAAACATCCTCAGGATAAAGGTAAAGCTTGGCCTCTTTGAGCATCCTTATATAAATGTGGAGGCGGCCGAAAAAGTGCAGTATGCCCCGGAGCACCTTGCCGCTGCGCAGAAATCGGCCGAAGAAAGCGCCATACTCCTTAAAAATGACGGTATTCTGCCGCTGGCGCCCGGCGCCACCATCCTTGTCACCGGCCCCATGGCCGACGCTCCCCACGACCAGCTTGGCACCTGGGTGTTTGACGGCGAAAAATCCCATACAGTTACGCCACTGAAGGCACTTGAGGAGCGTTTCCCCGGAAAAGTGCTCTATGTCCCCGGCCTCGCTTACAGCCGTCAGGAGCGCGACAATTTCTCAGATGTAGTTGCCGCCGCCCGCCGCGCCGACATAGTCCTGGCCTTCCTTGGTGAGGAGTCCATCCTTTCCGGAGAGGCCCATTCCCTGGCCGACCTTGACCTCAAAGGCTCCCAGAGCGAACTCCTGAAGGCCTTGAGGGCAACGGGAAAGCCCGTAGTTGCATCTATTATGGCAGGACGTCCCCTTACAATAGAGAGGGACCTTGAAAACTGCAACGCAATGCTATACAGCTTCCATCCAGGAACAATGGGCGGTCCCGCCATCGTGAACCTTCTCACCGGAGACGCCAACCCTTCCGGAAAAGCCCCCGTCACCTTCCTGCGTACGGTAGGCCAGGCTCCCATGTACTACAACCACAACATGACCGGACGCCCCTACAGCGGGGAACTCCTCATGAAGGACATCGCCCTGGAGGCCGGCCAGACATCCCTCGGCAACACCTCCTATTATCTTGACTACGGCGCATATCCGCTTTTCCCCTTCGGCTTCGGCCTAAGTTATACAAGCTTTGAGTATTCCGGAATAAGCCTTGACAGGCAGGAGTACCGTGCCGAAGACACCATCGGCATCACCTTCACCCTTGCCAATATCGGCAGCCGTGAGGGCACCGAGGTAGCGCAGGTTTATGTCCGTGACCTTGTGGGCTCCATTGCCCGTCCCGTGAAGGAACTTAAATATTTTGAGAGAGTTACACTTGCCGCAGGCGAGTCCCGCACGGTGAAAGTGGAGCTTCCCGTGAGCAGCCTCGCCTTCTACGGGCTTGACGGCCGCTGCAAGGTTGAACCCGGCAAATTCCAACTCTGGGTTGCCGGAGACAGCGCTTCCGGCGAGCCAGTTGAGTTTGAAGTACTTTAGGAAAAAGATTATATTTGTAAGATATAATAACCAATTGACAATATGAAAAAAGCACTGACCATCATTGCCGCCCTTGCCCTTGCAATAAGCGCATTTGCGCAAGGTGCCGTGTCGGGTGTCGTTGTAGACGCTTCGGATGGATATCCCCTCCCTGGAGTTGCGGTTATCCTGAAAGGTGCCGGCACGGGAGTGGAAACAGACCTTGACGGTAAATTCTCCATCAAGGCTTCAAACGGACAAACCCTTGTATTTTCCTGTATAGGTTATGCAGAGAAAGAGGTTGTGATATCCGGTTCCACCCTTAATGTAGCCTTGGAGACAGACTCCTACATGCTGGACGAGGTCGTCGCCATCGGCTATGGCGTAATGAAAAAGAGCGACCTCACAGGCTCCGTGGCATCTGTCAAAGGGGAGCAGCTCAAGAAAACCCCCGCTTCCGGTATAGACCAGGCCCTTCAGGGCGTGGCTGCCGGCGTTACCGTTAATGCAAACTCCGGCCAGCCCGGAGCCGCCGCAGAGGTTCGTGTCCGTGGTATCGGCACAGTCAATAATTCCGCCCCTATTTTTGTGGTTGACGGCGTGATTGTGGACGACATTTCCTTCCTGAGCCCCTCGGATATTGCGTCTACTGAAATCCTTAAGGACGCTTCGGCAACGGCAATCTACGGCTCCCGAGGCGCAAACGGCGTTATCCTGGTGACAACGACCAAGGGCAATACCGACGGCCAGATCTCCATTTCCTTCGACGCTAATGTGGGCTTCCAGAATCCCTGGCGTAAACTGGACCTCCTCACAACTGATGAATACGCCGTTTTCCTGTCAAAGATCGGTGATATCGGCGGTTACTCAACCCTCAAGGAGCAGGGCCGTGACGCTTGGATAAGGGCCAGGATGATCGGCACCACGTCTAAGTTCCATCCTTCCAATCTGGATTATTCAAAGGTGGATACAGACTGGCAGGAAGCGGTGTTCAACCGTAACGCCGTCATCCAGAACTATCACCTTGCGGTGAACGGCGGAAACAACCAGGGACAGTGGTCCGTGAGCGCCAGCTGGTTCAACCAGGATGGTACTATCATCGGCTCAAATTATTCCCGTCTCACCCTCCGCGCCAATTCTTCCTACAATGTGAAGAAGTGGCTCAAGATAGGTGAGAACCTTAACTTTATGTACGGCTACGGCCGAACCGCAATGAACAACAACGCATCGGCCCAGGCGTCAATCCTGTCCGCCGCCCTGTCAATGTCCCCGTGGGATCCGGTGACTTACCCTCAGGGCTCGCACAACAGTGCAGGGGAAGATCTTGGTGGTAAATATGCCGCCCCTACCAACTTCAAGAATGTCACCCATCCCTATGCCATGGTCAATTATTCGCACCCTATGGACAAGAGCGACCGTTGGGTGGGAGACATCTTTGTGGACATCACTCCCATCGAAGGCCTGGTGTGGCACAACGACATTTCCATGGACCTCAGCAATGTCCGTCACAGCCTGTTTAAGGAGGAGTACATGGTCTCCCAGTACGACAAAATGGACAAGAACTTCCTTGAGAAGAGCATGACCCGTTACCGCACCCTCATCTTCGAGAGCACTCTTACGTGGATGAAGGATTTCGGCAAGCACGGCGTAAACCTTATGGCCGGTACCACCCTTGAGGAATATCAGATGGAGAGCCTTGGAGGAAGCGGAAGCAAGATCCTGATTCCCCGTGAGACCAACTGGTTCCTTTCCCAGACTACCGAAGACCGCAACCCTGCCGGAGATGGCGCAGCACGCAACCGTAGGCAGTCATTCCTTGCCCGCGCCCACTACAACTATGACAGCCGTTATCTCCTTACCGTTAACTTCCGTGCCGACGGTACATCTAAGTTCACCAACCACGTTTGGGGCTTCTTCCCTTCCGTGGCCGCCGCCTGGCGTGTGGACAACGAACCCTGGCTTAACAAGCCCGGATGGCTGGAAAGCCTGAAGGTCCGTGCCGGCTGGGGCCGTATCGGCAATGACAAGATTGGAGACAACGCCTCCGTGCAAACAATGTTCAACAGCGGCCCCACCTTCGTTGACTACGTCCTTGGACAGAACCAGGACCTGGCACACGGTGCAACCATCCTTACCCTTGTGAACTCAGACATTATGTGGGAGGCAACCGAGCAGGTGAACGCCGGTGTGGACCTTGGCCTGTGGAAAAACAAACTCACCGCCACGGTAGACTTCTTTATCCGAGACACTAAGGACATGCTCCTGGGCGTCACCGCTCCCGCGCACGTTGGCAACCGTTATGCTGCCACTGCAAATGTGGGAACTGTTCGCAACAGCGGCATAGAGCTCACACTCGAGCATCGCAACCACGTGGGAGACTGGGATTACAGCGTAAACGGCAACGTCTCCTTCATCAAGAACAACCTCACGGCGCTCAACGGCGGCTCACCGGTTTACGGAGACCGCACCATCAGCACCGAGGGTCTTCCCCTGTACACTTTCTGGGGGTATGAATATGAAGGCATCTACCAGTCAGACCAGGAACTTCAGGAGCACCTGTTTGCTCCCGGAGCATCTGCCGAATATCAGGTTGGCGGCGCAAGGTACAAGGACCAGAATGGAGACGGCCGAATTGACAACAACGACCTCACCAATCTTGGAAATCCTTTCCCCTGGCTCACTTATGGCCTCACCGCAACAGCCGCATGGAAAGGTTTTGACCTCCAGGTCTTCTTCCAGGGCGTTGCCGGCAACAAGATTTACAATGCCCTGCGCGAGCGCACGGAAGGTACCGGCAACAATTCACAGTTGTCCGCCACCATGCGCAGTGTCTGGACCGCGGATCACACTACAGGTGTAATTCCCAATCCATTTGCCGGTTCACACAACAGGGATAACAACTCCCGTATGGTAGAGGACGGTGCTTATCTCCGTCTCAAGAATGTTCAACTAGGGTATACCCTTCCTGAAAAGATAGTGAACAAGGTGGGTCTTTCACGCTGCCGCGTTTATGTCTCCTGCTCAAATGTGTTCACTCTCACCGGCTATACCGGATATGATCCGGAAGTTGGCGGCGGCGTCGATTACGGTAACTATCCCCAGTCCCGCACCGTCCAGATGGGCCTGAATCTCAACTTCTAATACCAGAACGCCATGAAAAAGTATATATTTATCCTTTCAGCAGCACTTGCATTTGTATCCTGCAACAAATGGCTTACGGAAGACGGGCCGATGGTAAACCGCGTGAGTGACTACTTTGTTGCTTCAGAAAACGCCGTGCAGGTTGTCACTGCAGCATATGTTCCCCTTATGTGGGAATACCAGGACGGTTATTTCCCGGAGTGGTACTTCGGAGACATCGCATCCGACGATGCTCTCAAGGGCGGCCAGAACAAGAACGACGGTCCGGACCTCTATGACATAGACAACTTCAAGGTGGTTTCCAATAACGGTATTGTCCTCCAGTTTTACAGGGCTCAGTATCAGGGTATCGCCCGTGCCAACCTTGCCATTGCGGAAGTTGACGCAATGAAGGTGGACGGGGACTTTACCCAGGAGCTCAAGGATCGCTGCCTTGGCGAAGCCCATTTCCTCAGGGCTTACTATTACTTCCGCCTTGTGAGAATGTTTGGCGGAGTCCCGCTTGTGAAAGCCACTGTGTATGACGGTGCAGACTGGATCCAGCCCCGTTCTACCGTAGAGCAGGTGTATGAGCTTATCTTCAGTGACCTTGAGGCTGCGGAGAAAGGACTCCCTCTCAAGAGTGCATACGGTGCCGATGACCTCGGCCGTGCTACAAAGGGTGCCGCCCAGGCCATGCTCCTGAAGACCAACCTTTATTTTGCGGAGTGGAATGTAAATAACGGCAAGGACGGCAGTTCATACTTTGAGAAGGCCGAAAGCTGGGGAAAGAAGTTCCTGTCCGACCAGGCCTCAGAGTATTCCTTATGCCCCAAGTATGCCGACAATTTCACCCTTGAAGGAGAAAACGGCCCCGAATCTGTCTTCGAGATTCAGTATATGGAAGACGGGATGTCGGATTATGGTGAGGGCAACGGCTTCAGCCGTGGAACATTCGATGTGATCCTCACCCGTTTCCGCGGTCCTGCCTTCGGCGAGGCCGGATGGGGCTTCAACCGTCCAACCCAGAGTCTCTACAATGAGTTTGAGGCCGGAGATCCCCGCCGGGAGGCAACAATCCTGACACCCACGGATGCCCAGATAACCAATGAGGCCGAACAAGTCTACCTTGGCTCGCGCTACCATTCCCTCAAGCGCTCTCTTATGGATGCCTCTACCGGCCAGTATCTTCACCTGAATCATGATTCCCGCGGTGCTATCAACAACCAGCAGATCCGCCTTGCCGATGTCTACCTTATGATTGCAGAGGTTGCCGTTGAGCGCAACGACGCCGCCACGGCCAAGACCATGCTTGAGAATGTCCGTGCCCGTGCCCGCCAGGGGGCCGCAGTTCTTCCTTCCTTCCCCGGTTACAACGGTTATTCAGACAATCTGGAAGACCTTCGCAAAGCCGTTCGCCATGAGCGCCGCGTTGAACTTGGCATGGAAGGCCATCGTTTCTTTGATATCTGCAGGTGGGGCATCGCCAAGGAAGTGATGGATGCATACAAGGCTTCAGAATCGGCCGAAGTCAAGGCCGAAATGGCCGATTTCACTGAGGGTAAGCATGAACTTTTCCCCATTCCGCAGGAAGAGGTCAAGCTTGGTTCCCTTGAGCAGAACCCCCAGTACAGCTAGAATAATCCTAAACCATTAATAATCATTAACCATTTAATTACACAAACAACATGAAAAAAACTCTTATGACAATTGCCGCCCTGCTTGTTGCTGCAGGTATGGTAATGGTTTCCTGCCAGAAACCCGCCGCCCCTAAGGACGACAACGCACTGGTAGACGACGAAACTCCC
Organism: Bacteroidales bacterium; assembly: GCA_017478685.1. The sequence continues at coordinate 13,349 of JAFVDC010000033.1, forward strand.
GGCACCAACACTGGTGACAATACCGGCGACAACACTGGTGACAACACCGGAGACAACACCGGCGACAATACCGGTGACAACACTGAAGACAAGACCCCTGCTTCCCTGAAGGGATCCAACTACTATCCTATCATCATGGATGCAGTTTCCTTTGAGGCCATCAAGGATAAAGTGGCTGCCGATATCCGTACCCAGGATGGTGGTGACGCTGCTGCAACCCGTCCTCTTTATATCTGGAACGGTTATGTCGGCGGAGAAGCTTCCGGCCTTAACTTCTACGGAAATGCAGAAGGTTATATGTGCCTCGCCGTTGCCGAAAACGCCGGATGGTCCGGTTTCGGCGTATTCCTGAAGAAGGACGACCCTTCATTTGACAAGATGAAGGAAATTACCGGCGACTACTACTTCCACTTTGCTTACAAGGGCCCCGCAAATGTTGTTCACGCCCTTTATCCCGGTTGGGGTACCGTTAATTATCAAATGTCTGTCGGTTCCGGCAACGCATTTGTCGACCAGGGCAATACCTTTGATTTTATCCAGCCTCTGAGCGGTGCATTCGTTCCCAACGAGTGGAATGAGTACGAGATCAAGGTGTCCGATATGGGTATTGACTTCACTGCTGCTCCCGCAGAGGAAGGTGGCCAGAATATTTTCTGCGGCCTCTCCGGTGGCACCGCCGGTGTAACCCTCAGCCTTGACGCTGTATTTTTCTACAAGAAGTAAGGCAATTTCTATCATCCGGTCCGGAGCCATATTGCGCTCCGGACTGGAATTAATTCTTTCAAAATGAAATCTTTGTATTCCGCCTCAATGTTAGCCGTTTTTTTTGCCGTTGCGTGTCAGTGCACTCCGGCAAAAGTGGATGACAGCTACTACCTGAAACCGGAACCGGAAAAACCGGCCGACAAACCCAAGGAAGAAAAACCTGACGAAGAAAAGCCGGGGGATGCGGCCGACTATCATGCGGGGTATACCCTTGCATGGGCCGATGAATTTGAGGGAACGGCCCTGAGTTCCGAAGACTGGAACATTGAAGTCAACGGTAACGGCGGCGGAAACAATGAATTGCAATACTACCGTGAAGAAAATGTTACCGTTGAGGACGGATGCCTGGTCCTCACGGCAAAGATCGAGTCCTACAAAGGGAAGCAGTTCACTTCCGGCAGGCTCAATACCTCCAAGAAGCATTTCTTCACGCATGGCATCATAGAGTCCTCCATCCGCCTTCCCAAGACGGCCAACGGCCTGTGGCCGGCCTTCTGGATGCTGGGCAATGATTTTGACGAAGTGGGCTGGCCCCGCTGCGGAGAGATCGACATACTTGAAATGGGAAATTCCGCCGGCATCAGCAGCGGAAACCAGGACACGTTCTTCAACGGTGCGTGCCACTGGGGCTTTTATAAAAATGGTGCATATCCCAATTATGCCAAGTCTTCTACGGCTCCGTACAGCCTTCAGGACGGAGAATTCCATCTCTTCACACTTATCTGGGATGAAGAGGCTGTAACTATGTATCTGGATCTTGACAAATACCCTTCCGCGGAGCCTTATTTCAAGATGAATATTGTTGACACCAATGGCGATTGGGCTGTCGGCAATTATTTCCATCACGACCATTTTATAGTTTACGACCTTGCTGTTGGCGGCCGTTTTACCGGAATCTTGAATCCTTCCGGCATTACTGCTCTTGACAACGGTCCCGCCAGAATGTGCATAGACTACGTTAGAGTATACCAGAAATGAAAAAGTCAATAATAGCTTTTGCGGTTCTTGCCGTCATCTATGCGTGCACGCCAACATCCGCCGTCCCTTCTTATGAAATAGAGGACCCCGGCTCCTATGTGCTCAGACAGTCAAAAAGTGCAAAAAGGGGTGTGAGCTTCAGTTTTGCCTCTATCCCGGACATTGATGTTCCCAATCTTGCCGGAGCAATTACCTGGTCCTATGACTGGTCAAGCCGAGTCCCGTCGGAAGCCATTGACAGTCAGTTTACTAAATATGGCCTGGACTGGTGTCCCATGCTGTGGAACGGGAATTATGACCCCAACAATATCCGCGAATGGAAACGCAAGCATCCGGAGGCTCAGTATATCCTTGCCTTCAATGAGCCCAATCTTAAGGACCAGGCCAATATGACGCCCGCGCAGGCCGCGGAACTTTGGCCGGCGGTGGTTGCCTTGGCAAAGGAACTGAACATGAAGATAGTCTCTCCGGCACTCAACTACGGTACTCTTGACGGCTATCATGATCCTGTGAAGTGGTTGGATGAATTTATTGCCCAGCCTCAGGTATCGGCCGATGATTTTGTGGCCATTGCCCTTCATTGCTATATGCCTGCCGCAGGCTCTGTGAAGAACTTCATAGACATGTTTGAAAAATACGGTAAGCCCATCTGGCTTACAGAGTTCTGTAATGGCAACTCAAACAACATATCAGAGGATACCCAGCTGGCCTACATGTGTGAGACTATAAATATGCTGGAGTCCCACCCCAACGTGCAGCGCTACGCCTGGTTCATGCCCAGAGGCAGTTTCAATTCGCGCTGGCACAACAACTTGCTTGAATCGGCCCAGCCCTTCGGCCTCACAAAATTGGGCAAGGTGTTCGTAAACCTTTCCACGGCCGATAAAGACCTTTACTACAAACCCGGCAATGTAATTCCCGCCGAGCAATATGTAAGTGCCACCGGTTCTGTGATTCTGGAGCCGTCCACTGATGGCGGCATCCTGGATATAGCCCGGCTTACAAAGGGTGCCACTGTAAGTTATCAGTTGGATATTCCGCAGGCCGGCACATATAAATTGGCGCTTCGCTATCTCACTTATATGGACGCATCCATCAGTTTCCAACTCGATGGGGCCGAGGTCGCTTCCAAGAAAATTCCAAACACCTCCAAGGAGTGGGCAACCAGCAGTTTTGAAATAGAACTCCCCGCCGGCAAATCCACCCTCACCCTCACCGGCACCTCCGGTGCTTATACTCGCCTTAACTGGTTACAAATCAGATAATTAACAACTAAAATATAATAATTATGAAGAAAAATTATGAGTCGCCTCTCACCGAGGTGATTTCCCTGGAACATCGTGATCCTGTTCTGGATGGTGGTAGTCCCTTAGTGACTGCGGCCTGGCTTACTCAGGGAGGGCAAGGCAATTTTGATTACACCGTTGAGGAAGAGAATGTGTTTGAATAATAGAATGCGTTATGAAAAAGACAGTACTACTTATTTCTTGTTTTGTGGCTGCATTTATTATGATGCCTTCTTGCAGCAGAGTTGAGAATGTTGACAGTAAGCAGACAACGGTTTATCTTGGAATTAAAGGTGATGCCTATACAAAGGCTGAATTTACAGACTTAAAAGGTATACAATGGACAGCAGGAGACCCTGTACAAATTGTTCGTATCAATGATGCAGGAACCGAAATGATAGAGGTGTCAGCCCCGGTAATTACCGGCCTTTCTGACGACAAATATACGGCAACCGTTTCTGGCGCTTTCGCGGCCGATAAAAATTATGTTTTTAGGTATAAACATAATGGTACTAACGAATTTGTTTTTGCCAACAACCTTACCCAGGCTGCCGCAGGGACTTTGTCCTCCAATTACCTACATCTTCATTCCGGAAACACTGCTATGGCGTTGGATGCTACGGATATATCTTCCGGCTCTACGGACGTTACAATGAAAATAGCGGGTACGATTCTTCGTTTTTTGCCGTTTACTTCGACATACACAGGAGAATCAGTTAAGAGTATAAGCTTTGAAGCAGATAGTTATATTCTTGGTACAGTTGGTTATAACTATCATTCAGATGGTTCTTTTAAAGATTTCGGCGGTGGTAGTCTTTACTGGACTGGAAATCAGTACAAGACAGGGATGGTGAAACTATCATCCGGTTTTTCGCTATCCGGCGTAACTTCAAAAGAACTATCTTCAGGTATTTATCTTCCAATTCCGGCTCAGGCTGGAACCATCAGTGGTTATAGGGTAATCGTGGAAACGGACGTCGCAATTTATACTCTCGAGACAGATAAAAATTTAGTTGTTAAAGAAAATGTCGTGGTAAACTTCCCGCTAAATCTTGATAAAGCAACTAGAATTGATTTAGCTTCTGCCGAGTGGCCAGCAGAAGGAGAGTTTTATATTAGCGGAATAGGGCTGAATGCTGTTGATTATCCTCATACCATTACCCAGAACAGCGCAGTTGAGACAACAATAGCCCTTGGCGATACAAAGCATTATCCTGGAGCATTTACTTATAAACAATCACATATTCGCGGATTTGAAATTATTTCAAGACCAGGCAATGATGTGATGGGATTGAATCCTAATATGATGAACTTTGACTTCTTTGCGGATAAGGGTAATTTTGATATTGTATATAGAGTTACTGCGGATACTTATGCCTCCCGCACATATACAGTTCACGTTATCAGGCCTGCCGTTAAGGAATTCACAGTTCCGACAACGTCATTTGATGTTACTTCCGGTATCACAAGTGTGAATATTCCTGTTACAGTCAGGGGCGGTGTTGAATGGAGTGTCTCTATTGTCTCAGACGAAACAGGAAGTGCCACATATACAAAGAATGCCTCCTCTGCAGTTATTAATTTTGTTGCTAATACGGGTTCTTCCGCGAAGGAGATTGTAGTAAGATTATCTACAGCAGATGAAGATATCACAACAAAGACATATGATGTGACAATTACCCAAGGTGCATATGTAGAGTGGCCTGCAGCATCTGTAATTACTTTTAAAGATTTGTCAAATCATGCTATAAGTTTCAAAAATAGTTCTGATGAAGACATTACAAATGGAACAGCCATGGAGGATGGCGCAACTTATTCGCTAATATTAAGAACTGGCGCCGTGCATCCGTTCTTTTTCTATTTCAATATGTCAAATGTTACGCTGAGAGGCACTACAACCGGGAATGTGACCACAGATGCATCTGTTACTGAAACGGGCTTCACTAATGATGCCGGAATGCCTTTCTGGTATTCAGAACCAGTGTCTGGAACCATATTATTCACCGCAACAGCTTCAAATGGTGCAACAAGAATGTTTACCGTGAATGTATCAAATTAACATAGGCAGTACTTATGAAACAAAATTATCAAACACCACTTGCAGAAGTGGTATCATTGGAGAACAGGGAAGCTGTTCTTCAGGGTGCATCAGTCGTTATTCCGGACGCCGCACTGTTGCCTTTTGACAACGGTATGGAAGTAATGGTAGAAGAAACATATATTTGGTAAGGAGGAATAGATATGAAAAAGTTATTATATTTCATTGTGCCCGTTGTCGCACTGTCCATCGCTTCCTGCCAGAAAGAAGTTTCAGTTGAAAAAGTTCCCGAAGGAGTGGAACGCACAGTAACATTCGTCACCTCCAACGAGGCTGTAACCAAGACCTATCTTGAGGAGGTCGCCGGAAACCGTGTATTCCGCTGGTATAACGGAGACAACATCAAGATTTATGACGGCGTTACCAATCAGGTAGTTACAAATGTTGCCAAAGACGGAGCCGAGGGCTCATTCACTGCATCTGTAGAAAGCAGTACGGTTACAGCCGTATATCCCTCTTCGGTAGCCGATCTCTCTGCTCACGGAACCTTCTCCGGCAGCATCCCCCAGAATCAGACGGCCGTTGCGAATGGTGTCAATCCTGATTACTGCCCCCTGATTGCCCGCACCAACAACGCTGTGGGAACAACACCCCTTGCATTCTGCAATGTGGCTTCCCTCATCAGGTTCCGCGTGGGCGAGGATGCCATCACCGGCGTTACCATTGCAACCAATGTGGGCGGAAAAGACAACGTCCCTCTGGCTGGAGATTTCACTGCTACTCTTGCAGGAACATCCCTTGATATAACTGGTTACAGCGGCTCTTTTGTCAATTGCAGTGCCGGTGGCGGATTTTTCCAGATGGATAAGGACTACTATATTTCCGTACTTCCTGCAAACCTTGCGAAGGGTTTTGTCATCATCCTTCACAGGGATGGTCTTGATGATGTGGTTCTTGATGCTACCCGCCCTCTTAACATTGAGCGCAGCACTGTCAAGTACATCGGCGTTCTTACAGCGAGCCTCACTTCTTCAGAGTTCGCTTTTGCCGATAATTCCGACATCAAAGAAGAAGGCGTTATCCGTGAGTGGGATTACGCAACTCAGTTTGCTATCAGAGTGAAAAACCCTGGAGCTCTTGCATACACTGCCGACTTTGCCATGTATGAGGATGAAGTAAAGGTTGTGGAAGAAAAGGGAATCTCCAATGAGGCTACTCTTTCAGGTTATTCAGGAAATGTATACTTTGAGGGAGGATCTAGCGCCAGCAACCTTATCTGGCTCAGGAACTATGGCGTGAATTCCACCGATAAGGTCCGTCGCTATGAGGTTACGATTATTCCCGCAACGGGAACTCCTATCGTAGCCAACTTCTATCAGTATGGTCAGAATTCACCTAAGCTCAGGGTCAGCAAGACATCATATCGTATCATGTCCCCCGCAAAGGATATCACCCTGGATATTACTTCAACTGTAGACTGGACAATCTCCGGAGATGCCGGGCTCACATTTGCTCCTTCAAGCGGATCCGGCAATGCTACCGTTACCGTAAGTGTGGCAGAAAACACATCGGCATCCACAATTCACCGCGCGTTTACGGTGTCTACTTCTGCCGACGTGCTTGAAAAGAGTCATACAATTGATATTGAGCAGCTTGGCGTGGGTGAAGTCATTGCATGGAACGACCTCACATCTCATTTCTACATTAATGGTGTGTTAAATGTAACGGGCACATATTCACCTGACGGAGGTGACGATGATGTCTACACACTTGATTCTGAATTCTACGGAGCTTCTACCCCCGTGGCATATTATGACCTTGGAAAATCAGCCGATATCGAAGATGTGAATTGCATCAGCGTTCCAGATGGTTGCTTTGCCATAAAGGGACCGGCGGCATTTAACCTTGGCCTTTCCGCCAATCCTGGTTCAACGCCACGTAATCTTGACTTTGTATTCCGGGCCGAAACCAACTATGGCGCCACCAAGGATTACACTCTGCGGTTTGTCCAGCCCGCCAATGTGCCCACGTTTGGCGTTGCTTCAACAGCTATTGACGCCCTCGCTTCTTCTACATCGGCCACTATTAATGTGACAGGTAATGTTGAGTGGACTGCAAGTGTGACCAGCGGCACAGCTACCCTGGGAACATCTTCAGGTACTGGTGCCGGGGCAATTACGGTGAATTTTGCCGCCAATACCGATACTGAGAATACAAAAGTATATGTGGTGCGCGTAAGCACTGATGCTAGTGTGTCTCCTGCATATTACGATGTGACCATCACCCAGGCAAAGGCAGGTGGAGCCGCTCCCGCTTATACCTATACAATCACTAAATCAGCCGGAAACGCTGCTGGTTCTGAGTTCGGTGTTCCTTCCGGTGATATGGGAGGTAACTATGTTCAGATTACAGATATCAAACTTGCTGGAGAGTATGTTACTCTGACCGATGAAGTGGTAGCAGCCGTTATTGCACAGGCAACGGATGATGTTGAACCGGAATCCGAAATACTTGCCAAATATCCCGGTAAGACCTTTGTCAAGGGCGGTATTCGCTTCATCGAGACCGGTAAAATCGGTGAGCACGGCTTTATGATGGCATTCTCTTCCGAGTCCGGACGAATTGCCAAGATGGTTTGGAAGAACGATGACGGTACCGAAAACGGTTACTGGTACATCTTCTGCTAACCCGTGGAGCTAACAGCCTGATTGTTAGTCATTTGCATGAATTAGGGTGCGCTTTTTAGCGCACCCTTGTTTGCGTAACGGGCTGATTGTGAGTCATTTACCTCCACGCTGGTGGCTGCCTACAAGGTGACGCTCAGAAGCTCTCGGGCAATTTCGTGGATACAGGATTCAATTTTGTCGGCCTGTGCATCAGAGATATATGTGTCTCCGCGTTTGTAATGTCTCATTAGCGAGGGGTTAATACCAATCTTCTTTGCAAGTTTTGAGACGTTAAGGAACTCGAACATGTCAAAAAAAGCAGAAATGTCGTACTTGTATTCGAACTCTGCGTGCAGAAGTTCTGTGGGGATATCTTGCGCCGAATCATAAGATTCCAACACTTCCTGGAAGGAATTCAGGAAGTCTTGTTTAGCTTCAGCCGCAGTTTTGCCCTCGCCAATAATGACCGACTTTGTGTTTTTTGTAAAGGCGCCGAAGCCATTCTCATCTTTTTCTATCACAACGGTAATCTTGTCCATATCAGTTCTCTGTAATTGTTTTCAATAGTTTTTTCATTAATCCGGGTCTTACTTCCTGGCTTGAATGGCGTTCCAACTGGATTTGTTCTTTTTTATCTGGATGCCTGTAGATATCGTGTTTGGCTCCGGATCTGTATTTATACCAACCATATTGCATGGCCAGTCTTTTCATTTCGCTCCATTTCATCGCAAATATAACACATTTTTGTGACACATGAAAATAAAATTTCTGGCGTAAAGTAGGGAGTTATTTGTTGGTATGCAACAACCCTTACAAAAGAATATACGTTTCTACGGATTGTGGGACGAAAACACAAATACAGGGACGAAATAAAGCGCTATTGTAATTCTTGATGCATTTGACTAACTTAGCGAACCCAAATGAAACGCGTCATAACATACCTGGCAGCTTTTGTGCTGGCGTTTGCCTGCACAAAGGCGCCGGATATTGTGCCGCGTGAAGAGGAGGAGCCGGCGGGCCCCGGCGGCCCGGTGCTGCGTTCCGTCACGGTAACGGACATGTCACTCACGCTGGAGCCGGGCGGCAGCGCGCCCCTGCATTTCAAGGTTGAGGACGCTGATTTCAAGTTCGACACTGTCACGCTTCAAGGAACGGACGGCAACCCTCCTACGCTGTTCCATTTAGAGTCTTTTTCGGCCGATACCACCCCTGGCAGCTATGTGGCAGTGGTAAAGAACGATGCCGCGGACGAAGGCTATGTGCGTACGGTAAAGCTCTGCATCCAGTCCGGGGAGAATTCCTTCATGACGTCCAAGTCCTTTGCCGTAGTTGGGAAGGCCCCGGAAAAGCCCAGGGAGGGGATGGTGTACACCGGGCTTCCGGTAGTTTTCATAGACACTGACGGAGGCAAGGCCATAACCTCAAAGGAGGAGTATGTAGGGGCTAAAATCTATATAAAAGGCACTGAAACAATCCCCGGGCTTGCCGAAAGAAACTGCTCCATCCGCGGGCGCGGCAATACAACATGGAGCTGGCCCAAGAAGCCGTATCTTGTGAAGCTGGAAGAGAAAGCCTCCATCTTCGGCTTCCCTAAACACAAGCGCTGGGTGCTTCTGGCAAACTTCATGGACCGCACCATGATGCGGAACATGGTTGCCATGAAGGTCTCATCCATGACACGCCTTGCCTGGACGCCGCGCTGCCAGAGCGTAGAACTGGTCCTGAACGGCAAGCACGTTGGAAACTACCTTCTCATAGAGCAGGTGAGAGTGGACGGAGACCGCATAGACATTGAGGAAAACGGCGGCTATCTGTTTGAACTTGACTTCCACTGGGACAACGAGGTTCAGTGGAAAGACCACAATATTCCCTTTGCCGTGAAGCATCCGGACCCTGAGGTCATTACCCAGGAGCAGAAGACTTATGCCAAAAACTACATAGCCACGGTTTCAAACGCCCTTTACGGCTCAAAGTTCAAGGACCCCGCCGAAGGCTATGCCAAGTATCTGGATGTAGACTCATTCATAGACTACTGGATAGTCTTCGAGGTGATGACAAACCATGAACTGGGCAACCCCGGAAGCGCTTTTTCTACAAGGACAAGGACGGAAAACTCACCGCCGGCCCGTGTTGGGACTTTGACTGGGGCGTTCTCACCTTCGACACCACCGGAGGGGACTACAGGCTCATAAACCGCCATGCAATATGGTACGACCGCCTGTTCCAGGACCCTGCTTTCCTTGAAGCGGTGAGGGCACGCCTCCGCGAACTCCTTCCAGAGCTCCAGACCATTCCGGCCTACATAGATGAACTTGAGGGACAGCTCACGGAGAGCGCAGAGCTGAACTTCAAGATGTGGAACCCCGCACAGGATGCTTCCCAAAACGGCGGCAACATCATCAACGGAGACGAGCGCATGAGTTTCCATGATGCCGTCCAGCGCATCAAGAAAAACTTTGACATTCACCTCCAGCTGGTTCTGGACAAACTTTAGATGCCGGCAAAGTGAACGCTTCCAAGCTGTTCGCTTAAATTGTGTATACCCTCTTCCATCTTGCGGATTGTTTTTGCCGAAGGTTTTCTGTACCCGCTTATGTAGTGACCCAGCTGTTTTTGGTTTATTCCGGTAATCCTTTCCAGTCCTGCGAGAGTAAAGGCGTATGCATACTCCTGCAAAAATGAAGGAATGTCATAACGGAAGACAAATTCAGCTTCAATGAATTCTTCCCCAGTCTCTTTGAAATATTCCTTCATCTCTTCATATCCATAGAGAAAGTCCTCCTTTGCCTCGGCAATGGTATCACCAGTCCCAATAACGCCGTATGGAAGGTCATCGCTTTGGTTGTATATGGAAAAACGATGATCCGCACCTGTTTCAATAATTGCAATTTCTGTCCTCATAACTTTACTCCGGATAGTTTTCTGATTTTATCAAGCGTTCCCTTCTTGACTTCTTCTGATTCATGGTGACCTGTAGGGAATACTTTTCCAGTAATAGGGCTTTTCCAAACAGGATGTCTTCCGCCATATCTTATAATATAACACCCAGCCTCTCTAAGCTTTCTGTGAATCTCTGAGTATCTCATTGCAAAGATAGTAATTTTACTAACATTCTCCAAAAAACTATAGCCCCATCACGTGACGGCGGTCCAGGAAACGGTAGCTGGCGGCTTCGGCAATGTGGACGGGAAGGATGTCCGGCTCTCCGGCGAGGTCTGCGATGGTGCGTGAAATCTTGATGATTCGCGTATAGGCCCTGGCGCTTAGTCCCTGCCTGTCTATTATCTTCTCCAGAAGGTCCTTGCAGCCGCCCGAAAGCGGACAAAACTCTTCCAACTGCGCCCCGGACATTTCGGAGTTGGTGAATATCCCCGTCCCGCGGAAGCGTGCCTGCTGCATTTCCCGCGCCCGCACCACCCTCTCGGCAACGGCAGCGGAAGGTTCGGCCTTTCCACCATTGATAAGCGCCTGAGTCTCAACGGGATGCATCCAAAGCTGGACATCTATTCTATCCATGATGGGCCCGGAAAGCTTTGACAGATAGGCGTTCCTGACGGTGGGCGTGCAGGTGCAGCGGTCGGCCTCTCCGTAATAGCCGCAGGGGCAGGGGTTTGTGGCCGCCACCAGCATGAACGACGCCGGATACTCAATCTTTGCCTTGAGCCTGGAAATGCACACTTTGCGGTCTTCCATGGGCCCCCGCAGCGCCTCCAGGGTAGACTTCGGCGCTTCACAGAATTCGTCCAAGAAAAGGATCCCGCCCGTAGCCAGTGAAACCTCCCCGGGAAGGATGTTGTCTCCGCTTCCTCCTCCCAGCAGGGCCGCCTTCGAGGCCGAAATATGCGGCGCCCTGAAAGGCCTTGTCCTCATTAGGCCGAAGCCCCCGGCCGACGCTCCCGCAACGGAGTAGATTTTGGAGGTGACGGCGCTCTCTTCCAGCGTCATGGGCGGCAGAATCCCCGCCAGGGCCTTTGCAAGCGAGGTTTTTCCGCTTCCGGGGGCCCCAACCAGAAGGACATTGTGCTGCCCTGCCGCCGCAATCTCCACGCCCCTTTTTGCAGCGTCCTGTCCCACTATTTCCGAAAAATCCATGTACTTTCGCAAAGGATGAAGGGCATTCTCACGGGCCTCACGGTAGGCTTCGGTGTTCCAGATAAGGAGGTCTTCGGCATCCTCCTCCCCGCCAAGTATCCTCAGGACATCCTCCAGCGTCTTTACCCCGTACACCTGCGTTCCCGTGTAGTCCACCGCCTCCAGGGCCGAAACCTCCGGAAGGATGCACCCCGTAAAGCCACTTTCCATGGCAAGCTCCACCATGGGCAGGGAACCGCTCACATACCGGACACTTCCGTCCAGCCCCAACTCTCCCATAATCAGGAACTTGTCCAGTAGTGGCATCTCCCTTTGGCCGGACGCCGCCACTATCCCCAGCGCAATAGGGATGTCGTAGCCGCTGCCCTGTTTGTGAAGGTCTGCGGGCGCCAGATTTATCACTATTTTCTTGCCCGGAACATGGAATCCAAGCGCCTGGAGGGCGGTCACGGTACGTAGAAGGCTCTCCCGTACGGCGGTATCGGCCAGGCCCACAAGATGTATCCCTATCCCCAGGGTGATGTTTATTTCCACGGTTACGGGCACGGCTTTTATGCCCGTTATCTTTGCCGAATGTATGTTGACAAGCATTACTCTGATATTGTTAAAGATGTGAAGTACCCGTTGAAGTCAAGCGGAATCATACGCCCGCCTGCAAAGATGCGATGAACCCGGAAAGATGTATCGGAAAGGGCTGCGGCAAACACCCCGTCTTTGTAGTCGGCGCAGGCCGAACCAGCCGACACAAGGCACAGGCCCTCTTCCTCTATGGAAAAGTCCGTGTTTTCGGCATGAATCATTGTAACCTTGTCGTCAATGCCGGTGACAAGGTGCGCCAGGGAAACGCCGTCGGAGTAGATGTCCGGAATGCCGCCGCGGCGGCTTGTTACCTGGTGGCGGATTCCGTCCTTGGACCTTATCCAGTGTGTGGTGATGTTCCCGGCCACGGAATACCCCTTTATCATCATCTCCTCCCCAAGTTCCATGAGCCGGCAAAGGTGGATGTCCTCCGTTTCTCCAACGCCCATGGAATGAAAGGCTTCTCCTGCCACCAGGCACAGGCTGGACGGGCTTTCGCCGCGGCGCTCGCTCCGGTAAACGGTGCCGTCCCGCACGCGGATGTCATAGATTGCCCCGCCCTTGTTCGGCGTAACGGCCTTAATGTCTTCGGCCCCCTTTATTATATGGTATTCCGTGGTGGCCGAATCTCCATTCCTGATGGGAATCCCGTAAACGAAGTAAACCCCGCTGGTGTCCCTCGTGAAGGAGCCCGTAACCGTGCCGGCGCCGGTGGAAAAGACCTCCTCGCCATTTATCCTGTAGCAAAGGCCCTTCCCTCCCGGACGCTGCCCCAGGGTATGTATGCGGCCGTTTTCCGTGAAAAGTCCCTTGATCAGTTCCTCGGCGGGGATAGTAAGCCGATGCTCTCCGTTGCAGAAAACCTCCGTGGTTCCGCCTTCGGCGATGTCCGTCCACATGCGCCCCTCCAGAATCCTTATCCTGGCTGGGTCCGGACGCGGCCCGGCCGAAGCCTTGGCAACCTCCGTGCTGTCCAGAAACAGCACGGCTTCGGCCCCGCGGAAATCCCCTTCCCGCCATTTTGCCCAGTCCGGAAAACGGAGGGCCGTAAAGTAGATGCCGCCCTTTACCGGCTTCCCTATGGCCGAAGTGTCCTCCCGCTCACCGGCATTGGCCATATAAGAGCGTGGCCCCCGGCTGTACCAGCGGGGCAGGGTATCCATCAGTGGTTTTTTACATGAAATCAGCGTGGCGGCAAGCGCCAGCGTAAAGACAAATCTCCTCATGGCTCGCAAGTTTTTCCCTCACAAGGTCGGGAGTTGCGGGCTCAAAAACAAGAATCCTAATAAAAGTTTTGCTGTTTCTAAGGATTAGGGACGAAAAAGCGCATATAGGGACGAACCGCTGCCGCTCATCGCCACATACAACGCTCCCCGTAAATAAATATCAGCCTTTATTTCGGCCAATTTGGGGTATTTTGCAAAGACCGTTTCCTCAAAATCGTTCTTCAAGTCCTCCTTCCAGGTGGAAGGGTCCTGCCTCAAAACCTCCGCCAGCGGCTTCTCCGGAATGCGGGGGACTATGCCGCGATATGCGTCGGCCGTGGAGACGGAAATGCCCTCCGGAACAATTACCTCCAGCCTGAGGTCCCCAAGGTCCAGCGGGAACGGCTCCAGGATTTCTCCACGGCCGCTTCCCATCATGGGCACATTATATATAAAAAACGCGCAGTCGCTTCCAAGACGGGCGGCGTACCCCGCCAGAGTGTCGTCCGTGAGCCCCAGTTCCGCAAGTTCGGAGATCATCTTGAGCGCAAAGGCGGCATCGGCCGAACCTCCCCCAAGCCCGGCACCCACCGGATTGGTCTTCTCCAGGAAGATTTTCATGGGCGGCAGTTTGAAGTCGTCGGCAAGCATCATGTATGCCTTGGCTGTGAGGTCTTTGAGCGGATCCCAGTCCACACCTTCCTTCCGGGCAATTGTAATCATGAGTTTGCCGTCCGGGGAAATAGCCTGGGAAAGATTTCCGTATTTTTCCTGCAGCGGGCCGATAGTACGGCTGTAATCGTCTCCGGTAATAATCTCCAGGGTATCTGTGAGGCCGAAATAAGGGACGAACAGCGTTTCAAGGTCATGGTAGCCGTCCGGGCGCTTCCTGAGCACGTTGAGGCCCAGGTTTATCTTGACATTTGGGCGCGTAATCATGGCCTCAGTCCTCCCAGCTTACCAGCCTGCTGCCATCCGGCTGCACTGTAATATACACTTTCAGGGTTTCTTCCGGCAGGAGTTCCTCTATGTTTTCCGGCCACTCCATAAGGCACAGATACCCGCTGTCCAGGTAGTCGTAAAGCCCAAGGTCCAGGGCCTCCGACAGGCGGTTTATGCGGTAGAAGTCAAAGTGAAACACCGGCTCCCCTGCAGCGGAGCGGTATTCGTTGAGGATTGCAAACGTAGGAGAGCTCACGGCATCATCGCGTACGCCAAGCTGGTGACAGATTGCCGTGGTAAAAGTGGTTTTTCCGGCACCCATTGGCGCGTAGAACGCTATAAGCCGGTTATTGCCTATCTCTTTGAGGAATGTTTCCGCCGCAGCGGGCAGCTCCTGAAGGCCGCGAATTTCAATATTGTGTTTCACTTATGTAAATGTACAGGTAATCTCTCTTAATCCCTGAGCCAACTCTCCGGGTTCTGGGGGGTGGTGCCGTTCCAGAGTTCAAAGTGGAAGAGGTCTTCCCCGCCTATTGTGTCTACGGTGCCGACAATCTGGCCGGTCTTGACCTTTTCTCCGGGTTTCACGGCCACAGTGGCAAGTTTGGAGTAGAGGGTGTAGTAGGCCCCGTGGTTCACAAGGACGCACTGGTTGTAACCGGGCAGCACCACTATCTGGCTCACGGTGCCGTTAAAGACGGCCCGGGCCTGCGTGCCGCGCTTCACGGCAAGCGTAACTCCGTTATTCTGGGGAAGTTCCACGTTCTGATACACGGGATGCCTGTGCTTGCCGAAGCGCTCCACAATGGCGCCCTCCACCGGCCACGGCAGGCGGCCCTTGTTGGAGGCGAACTCGTTGGAAAGCTTGGCGTCAATGACCGTAGATGTCTTCTTGCCGCCCTTTGAGCCTGAACCCTTGCCGCTGCCGCCTTTACTCTGCTGCTGGCGTATGAGGTCTGCGATTTTCTTGTTGAGGGCTTCCTTCTGGCGGTTTTTCTCACGAAGCTGGGACTCGTACTTCTTCCTGTCCTTTGAAAGTTTCTCCACAAGGCGGCTACTCTCGTCTTCCTCCGACCGGAGTTTGGAGCGCTCGGACACCACCTGCCTCCTGACATCGGCCTCAGTGGCCCTCAGGGACTCCAGACGCTCTTTCTCAACCTCCAGGGCGGCCGAAGTCTCGCGGATGCGGGTTGCCTGCGCGCCCATTTCGGAAGCCAGGGACCGGAGGTACCCGAAACGCCTGAATCCCTGCCCTATTGACTGACTGGAGAGCACGTACATGTACCACATCCGGCTGTCGCGGTTTTTGTAAGTGCTTCTGACAAGGCGTGAATAGTAGGCCGAGAGGGTGTCGTGGCGTGCCTGGAGTTTCCCGATGTCCGCGCGGCAGGTGCGGATGGAGTCGTCCAGGATGCGAAGTGCCTGGTCGGATGCCGCAATTAGCTTTTCACGCGCCTGGATCTTGCTTTTCACAAGGGAAAGCTTTGTCAGTTCCTTCTCCTTTGCCGAAGAATTGTCCTTGAGCTGGCGGTTGAGCACGGCAATCTCCTTCTCCAGCTGGGCCCTCTGGCTTTCCAGCTTCTTCATGGAGGATTTCTGGGCCGAAAGCGGAAGCGCCGCCGCCAAGGCAAGAAGTACTATGACAAGGACCTTTCTCATTGCTCCAGACGTTTTGCGAGATTAAGATATACCTTTGCGGAGTCTTCCTCCCCAAGCACCCTGAGGACTTCGGCATAATGCCTGAGAATGACCGGGCTCTCCTTGCCGCCGTAAAGCATGGCGTGCTTGAAGAATGGCTTGGCCTCAAGGTCCTTGCCCTGAAGATGGAGTATCCAGCCGAAGGTGTCCAGGTAGGTGGCGTTGTCCGGTTCGGCCTCGATTGTCTTCTTGGACATGGTGTAGGCCTTCTTGAGTTTCCGGCCCTCCTCCGAGAGGTAATAGGCGTAGTTGTTGAGCACCGGGGCGTACGAAGGGTCTATCTTGAGGGCTTTGTCGTAGGCCTTGAAAGCCTCCTTGGTGTTGCCCTTTGAATGGTAGGCGTCCCCAAGCTGGGACCACGACGACAGCTGAACCTTGGTGTCCTTGGGGTAATTCTTTATGAGATGCCGGCAGTTGCCGATAATGGCGTCGTAATCCTCAAGCTGGTAGTTTGCCATGTTGGCGTAGTCCATGAACCCAAGCTCCCGGAAGTGGCCGAACGCCTCAAGGGATGCGTCCCTCATGGCTTCCCACTTGCCCTGAAGGGAAAGCACCTGGATGTAGGTGGCGGTCATGGAAACGCTCTCCGGGAAGGCCTTGGCGGCAAGGTAGAAGTAGTTTTCGGCCTCTTCCTTGCGCCCCGTGGAGAAGAAGTAGGAGCCCACCGTAGTGTAGAGGGAACTGTCTGCGGGGGAATTCTCCACGGCAAGCACCGCAAGGGTGTCAAAACCGCTCCTGTGGGCCTGGACCTGCTTGGGGTCTATTGTGCGGGTGATGTTCCCTATGTACATGCTCTTGGACTGGGCGGGGATGTCCGGGGAAGAGAAAAAGGGCCGAAGGGTCTTGAAATATGCGGGGAAATCCCTTTCGCGCCTGTAAACCTCTGACATTCCAAGGGTTGCGGGGATATAAGAGCTGTCAAGGGAAAGGGCCTCCGAGTAACGGGCGCGGGCCAGGGAGTCCTTGAAATCGGCCAGATACGAATCCCCGAGCATGGAGAGGATCTGGGGCGACGAGAACTCATGGTTGAAATCCTCCAGGGACTCCAGGGCAAGGTCCGGGCGGCCCATGGCCTGGTAGATGTCGTGGCGGGTGGCGGCGACGGACTCCGACGGCCCCCTCTGGGACTCTATCTCCTTCAGGGCCTCAAGGGCCTTGTCAAAGTCTTTCTGGGCAAGGTACACCTCCAGAAGCTCATACGGGAGCGACTGGTTGGCGGGGAAGTCCTTCACAAGGGACTCATAAACTGCTTTTCCTTCGGCCCCGCGTCCCTGGGTAAGGTACAGGCGGGCAAGGGTTCGGCGGTACCAGAAGTTGGTGCTGTCAAGGGCCACGGCCTTCTCAAGGGATACGCGGGCGGCGTCCACCTGGTTTTGCCGAAGCTGGGTCTGGGCAAGGTAGTACCACACGGCGTCGGATTCCGGGGAAGCCACGCTGAGGGTCCCGAGAATGCGGCCGGCTTTCTCAAATTCTCCGTTTGAATATAGGGATACGGCGTCTACCAGATTGGACTCCACCGTTTGCGCCCTTAAGGGGAGCAACAGGGCCAAAATGGCCGGGCCGATACGATTGCTTTTTTCATCCTTGCAAAATTACACGATTTTTCCGATTTTTGTGTAACAAATACCGCACCTTTTGAAACGTTTCTACGCAAAACTGCATCTTATTATGTGGGCAAGGGACGAAGAATCCCTTGGAGGCCGTCGGCCCCTGGAGGAGTTGGCGGCTGCGTGCCAAGGTTCGGACAGGAAGGCCCAAAAACGCCTGTTCGACGCCCTGGCCCCCAAGATGATGGCAGTTTGCCTGCGGTATATGGGAAACCGTGAAGATGCCGAAGACGTGCTTCAGGAAGGCTTTGTGACGCTTTTTACAAAGCTGGACTCCTACAGCGGCGCCGGTTCCTTCGAAGGCTGGGCCAGAAAGATATTTGTAAACACTGCGCTGATGCACCTCAGGAAAAACAATGTCCTGGGAGACTCGGAAGACATTCTGGAAGCGCGGTCGCTGTCCTCGGAAGAGGCCACGCCGCTTCAGAAGATTGGCTACGCGGAACTGATGAAACTCATTTCATCCCTTCCCCCGGATGCCAGGACTGTTTTCAACATGTATGTGGTGGAAGGCTATTCCCACAAGGAGATTGCCGCCACGCTGGGTTGCACGGAGGCCACTTCCCGCTCAAAGCTTCAGCGGGCAAGGGTACAGCTGCAGGAAATGATTAAAGCAAGAAGATGAGAGACCAAGATATAAGAGAGATGTTGTATAACGCGGAGGAGCCTGTATCCCCCGGCGTTTGGAGTGCAGTGGAGGCCGGGCTCAATGCCCGCCGCAAGGTTGTGCCCGCATGGCTCTGGAGCGCAGTGGCCGTTGCCGCGGCGGCAGCCGTTGCGGCCGGTGTTTTCCTTTGGAGGCCCTCCGGTCTCAAGTTGGAAGAGTTCTCTCCCTCATCACAACTCACTGCCCATCTGGACTATTCACTTCCCCAAAATATAGTCGAGCGCGTTCCTGAGGCCCCTTCGGCCACAGGAAGGGCTGTTTCGGCAGTTGCTTTACGGGAGGAAGCTTCCCTGGAGGCCGTACAAAACGCAACCATTAATCCAGAGGTCCTTCTGAAGGTTTCCTCCCGCCTGGCAATGCCGCCGCAAAGCTCCTGCGCCCCCACCGTCAATGACAACTCCCTCCTGAATGAACTGGCATGGGAGGCCCGGCCGCTTCCGGGAAGGGATTTCTCCCTCACCGCTTCCGGAGACATCACGGCAAGTTCCCGCGCACAGGCCTTCAGCCGCCGCAGCGCAGCCGCTCCGGCAAGCATCATGGCCGAAGGAGTTGAGTACCTTTCCGGTGACAGGCCCGGGGTTCCGTTCTCTGCCGGAATCGGCCTGAAATGGACCATATTCCCCAGATGGGCTGTGGGCACCGGGGTGCGCTACACCAACCTCCGCCGCTCGTTCATCGGAAACTACCATTCCGGACAGGGCTGGAGCGCAGACGAAAAATCCATAGACAACACCCAGCACTGGCTTGGCGTTCCCGTCAACGTATACTTCGACATTGTGGACAGCCGCCGCTTCAAGGTACACGCCTTTGCGGGCGGCGCCGTGGACTACCTCCTTGGCAACAAGTTCACCATCCACTCAGACAAAGACATCCTCTGGAACAAGTCCGGCACTTCGTTCCAGTGGTCGGCCAGCGTGGGGGCCGGTGCCGAATACCTCATCACCCGGCACATAGGCATCTACCTTGATCCCAGCGTACGCTACTGCTTCGGCCAGGCCGGCGGCCAGGACATCAACGGCCTGCCCGCACATCCGCTCCAGTTCATGCTGGAGGCCGGTGTAAGGTTCTCTATCAGCAGTTATTGATTGGGGTGTTGATAACTTTCTCCGAAAAGAAACAAGAAAGTTATTATTTATAACAATTCTAAATTACAAACCTTTATAATTACCTGTTAATCAACAAATTAACAGGTTTTTTCACGCGTTGTTGATAACTTTTTTCGGGAAAATAGTAGGAAATCCAAAAACGTTGATATATCTTTGTCTTCGCTCGACCTAACCAAGATCACAGAAAAATAAACGCTATATGGTAAAACGTGTACTCAAGCGCGATGGACGTCGCGTCGAATTCAACAACCAAAAGATAGTGGCCGCCATCCTCAAGGCCATGGATGTTACCGAAAACGGTGAGGATATTGTGCTTGCCGCCCAGATTGCCCACGACATCTCCCTGCTTCCCAAGGAAGAGATGACCGTTGAGGAAATCCAGGACGTAGTTGAGAGCCACCTCATGAACAGCCCCCGCCAGGAGGTTGCCCAGGAATATATCCGCTACCGCAACAAGCGCAACCTTGCCCGCAAGGCAAAAACCAACGAGATTTTCGAAACCATCATCCAGGCCCAGGCCAACGACATCACCCGTGAAAACGCCAACATGAACGCAGACACCCCTGCGGGCATGATGATGAAGTTCGCTTCGGAAGCCACCAAGAGCTATGTGGACGAATGCCTCCTCAGTGACCCCGTGCGTGAGGCCGTTGCCGGCAACTACATCCACATCCACGACAAGGACTACTATCCGACCAAGTCGCTTACCTGCATCCAGCACCCGCTCGACCTCATCCTCGAGCACGGGCTGAAGGCGGGACACGGCGAATCCCGTCCGGCCAAGCGCATCGAGACGGCCAGCGTCCTTGCCTGCATCTCCATGGAAACGGTCCAGAACGAGATGCACGGCGGCCAGGCCATCCCCGCTTTCGACTTCTACCTGGCCCCGTTCGTGAGGAAGACCTTCGAGGAGGAGATTGACCAGGTGTCCGACCTGTTCAACACCGACTACAGCGAACTCAAGAAGGCGGAGATCGACGACTATCTCAAGCATGACCTCATCGGCCTGCAGGGCCGCGACCGCGCCCTCCAGCACGCCATCAACCAGACCGTGGGCAGCGTCCACCAGGCCATGGAGGCGTTCGTACACAACATGAACACCATCCACAGCCGCGGCGGCAACCAGGTCGTGTTCTCGTCCATCAACTATGGCACCGACACCTCGGCCGAGGGCCGCTGCATCATCCGTGAGATCCTGAATACCACCTACGAGGGTGTCGGCAACGGGTCCACCGCCA
>JAFVDC010000034.1 GCA_017478685.1 Bacteroidales bacterium
GCAAATTTACAAAAGATTATTGCTTTTGAGAAACCTTTTTTTTAACTTTGCGAGAAGTTTTGATAATTGTAAAACACTAAAATAATGAATAAATCCCTTAAAATTGCCCTCGAGGTTGTTCTCGCAGCCCTCATCGTTCTGATTGCATGGCTTCTTGTAAAGAGTATCCAAAAGCCCGTGAAATTCAACAATGAGGTTGCCGCCCGTTCTCAGGTAGCCATCCAGCGCCTCAAAGACATCCGTACCCTTCAGGTTGCCTTCAAGAGTGAAAACGGCCGTTTCAGCCCTACCATTGATTCCCTCAAGCTCTTCTACAATGAAGGCAAGATGAACATCATCATGCAGATCGGCTCCAACGACGACTCCATCGCAGTTGCAAACACGGAGGCCATCAAGAAGGCAAACCGCAGGCTCAAACCCGCAGAGATTACCGCAAAGCTTCAGGAAGCCTATGAAAACGGCCAGAAGGTTGTATTCTCCACAGTTACTCCTATCCCCGTTAAGGATACTCTCTTCAATAACCGTCCGGATTTCTGCATAGATTCCCTCAAATACATTCCTTTCTCAGGTGGTCAGGAAGTTGAAATGGAATCGGCAATCAAAACCGTTTCCGGCGTACAGGTTCCTCTGTTTGAAGCCCGCATGCCTTACAGGGCTCTCTGCAAGGGTCTCGACAACCAGCTCCGCATCAATCTTGACGCAGACCGCAAGGACCAGAACAAGTATGAAGGCCTGCAGGTTGGCAGCATAACCGCTCCTAACAACAATGCCGGTAACTGGGAGTAATAGCACCTCAGAAATATCCATCCAGGTTTCCCTGGGTGGATTTTCTTTTGACCGGTCGCCATGGATTGGCGCAGAGAAAGTATTCACTACCCCTGAGTTCCAACGCAGATACTCAGGGGTAGATATTTCCCTTCTCACTCCAAAGGTGGCCCTTGTTCCGGAACCTTTCTTCAATCCGGCTTCGGCCCGCGAAGCCCTGGAGGAAGTGGTGGCGCTTGCTCCTCAGGATGTTGTGGAATACGTTTCCGTGCCATCCCTGGCTTCTGTGCTTGTGTACTCCAATTCCATTGGGGAATCCCTCTCCAAAGTGCTTGCCAACACCGTGCTCCCCACCTCCGGAGAGCCCGTGAAAGTGCTTCCGGAAATGTACTACATGCTCAAGGAGCTTGATTCCATAACTGAATACAACAAGATTCTGGCTTCCTGGGCCGACGGCTGGCTTCACCTTGTGATTGCGCAGGGAAAGAGCCTCTCGCTTGCAAACACGTTCCAGGCCCCGGATTTCACCACCGCAGAGTACTTCCTGTTCCTGTCCATGAAACGGCTCCAGCTAAACCCGGAGGTATCCACGGTGTGCTTCCGCACTCCCCTCACCCCTGAGGCCGAAATGTCGCTTTACCGTTACTTCAAGTCGGTTTCCCGCTTATGAGAATAATCGGCGGAAAACTCAAGGGGAAAGTGATCCTTCCCCCGGCCGGATACAAAGCCCGCCCCACCACGGACTTTGCCAAGGAAGGGCTTTTCAACATTCTGGACAACGAATATGAGTTTCAGGACCTTAAGGTTCTGGACCTTTTTGGCGGCACCGGCTCCATTGCGTTTGAATTCGCGTCCCGCGGCGCTTCGCGCGTCTATTCCATAGAGATGGCGCGTGAAAATGCATCCTTCATCAAGACGGAGGCCGCCCGGCTTGGGCTCTCAAACGTCACCATGGTCCGTGACAACGTATTTGACTTCCTCCCCATTTGCCGTGAGAAGTTCGACATAATCTTCGCGGACCCTCCGTATGCCCTTGAGGGCCTTGAGACGCTCCCGGACCTCATTTTTTCATTCGACCTCCTGCACCCGGAATGCTACTTTATCCTGGAGCACGGAGACGAGCACTTATTCACCGGCCACCCGCACTTTGTAAAGGAGCGCCACTACGGCCGCGTGCATTTTTCCTTCTTCGCTTAGTTGCCATGTGGCAGGTGACGGGCCACAATGTCGCAGGTCACGGCTCCGGGCAACGAGTTACGAAAAAAACGCCAAAAACGCGTAAGTCATTGCCCATTTGGGCAATGACTCACACAAAATCGGCCAAAAACGTGTAAACAGCTGCCCGCTACGGGCAAAGCGTGGTTTAGTCTCCGTAAGGATTGCCTTCTTTCCACTCCCTGAGCTCATCTCCGTGCTTGGCGACGCAGTGGGCGTAGATGCTCTCTTTGCGTTTTTCTTCCAAAGACTGCCACCAGCGGGTGCAGCCCGGGTACTGGACAAGTGATTCATCCACTTCTCCCACTTTAGACATACCCTTGCGGGCAATGCGCTCTTTTTCATCTATGGGGAGCGACGACCACCAGATTTCAAGATTTACGTTCTTTTCCATAACTTATATTTCTTTTGGTAAAACTATTCTTCTTACATTGCAGCCCACGTAGTTGCCAAGGACAATAACGGGATAGTACCACAGGATGTCCGGGCTCCACTGCCAGGCGGCCACAAGGTACACGACATCCGCAATGGAGTGGTAAAAGCCGCACACAATGAAAAGGGGCACGCCAAACAGCACCGGGAGTATGTTCTTGGTGGTGCGGTACAGCCACACTGCAATATCAATGATAAGGCCGCAGCCAACGGCCCTTAAGAAACTCCTCCACGGGCCCTGTGCCAGCCTGCCGGCAACGGCCGCCTGCGCCCTTTCCACGGGTTCTCCGCCAAGGGACATCATGAGAAGGCCCAGGAGAATGCACGCCAGGATGTTGAAAAGCCAGATAAGGACCAGCTGGCCGGTTTCATTCAGCGGCATCACTCCGGCCCGGCCGGTATAGAGAAGCGAGCCGGAAAGCACCACTCCAATGAGGCCGAAGGCAAAGATAATGGCTCCGGGAAGCCCTCCAAGTGCAAGGTAACCGCAGGCTCCCAGGCCTATCAGGATACCGGCAAAAAAGGATTTACGGTTGTTCATATTCTGTGATATCTTTCAAATGCAGCTTTTTCAAGGGCTTCCCGATCTTCCGGATGCGCTATGGAAATGAGCAGCCGGGCCCTTTCCTGAAGCGATTTCCCGTAGAGGTTCACGGCGCCGAATTCTGTAACAACCCACTGGACATCGGCCCTGGGAGTTACTACGCCGGCTCCGGGCTTCAAAACGGGCACAATCTTGGGCGCGCCTTTGGATGTGCGAGATGCCATTGCTATGATGGCTTTGCCGCCCTTGGAGTACTTTGCCCCACGCACAAAATCCAGCTGCCCGCCGGTGCCGGAATATATCCTGGAGCCTATGGAATCTGCACAGACCTGGCCCGTAAGGTCTATCTCGATGGCCGAATTGATGGACACCATGCCGGGATTACAGGCGATGGTGCGGGGGTCATTGGTATAGGCGATGTCCTTCATGAGGACCGCCGGATTGTGGTCTATGAAGCGGTAAACTTCCTCAGAGCCAAGCAGGAAGGACGCAACCACCTTTCCGGTATCAATGGCTTTGGCCGATCCGTCTATCACGCCGCTCCGGATAAGCTCCAGGGCGCCGTCGGAGAACATTTCCGTGTGAAGGCCCAGGTGCTTATGTGAGCCAAGGCACGCGCAGATGGCGTTTGGCATAGCTCCAATGCCCATCTGGAGGCACGCCCCGTCCGGGATAAGCTCAGCGCAGTGGCGGCCTATCTCAAGGTCTGTGGCCGATGGCTCCGCATACGTTTTTGTAATGAGCGGC
>JAFVDC010000035.1 GCA_017478685.1 Bacteroidales bacterium
CGAAAACCAGAACCGCAGCGGTCTGCAGGACATCCGGTGGGTGGTGGAAGACGCGATGAAGTTTGTCCGCCGCGAAGTGCGCCGGGGCAACACCTACCAGGGCATCATCCTCGATCCGCCGGCCTATGGCCACGGACCGGACGGCGAGAAATGGAAGCTGGACGAATGCCTGTACGAGATGATGGAAGGCGTCGGCGCACTGCTCGCCGAGAAGGACAGCTTCCTCGTGCTGAACCTCTATTCCAACGGTTTTTCCGCCGCCCTGGGCGAAACGGTGGTCCGGGAAGCGCTGCGACTCGGCGCCCGGGCGTCCGTACAGAGCGGCGAACTCGCCCTGCGCGACCGCTCCGGCCGGGTACTCCCGCTGAGCATCGTCGTGCGCCTTTCGCGATAATTTCCAATGATTGAAATTCTTCTCCCGAACTCCGAGGAGCCCGGCAACTACACTTCGCACCAGCGGACCTCGGAAGAGTTTGACGAAGTCGGCGGCACGAACACCGGCGACTGGCGGAACACGCTTGTACACGAATTCGGCGAGATGCAGGCCGCCCTTGCCGACTGACACGCAGCCGCGCTACATGCTGTCCACGACGCTGTCCGGTTCCTCTCCTTCGCGGGAAGAGCCGGACAGTTCGCTGAGGTAGGAGGAGATCCGCTGCTCCAGCGCGTCGGCGTATTCCGGATCGCCGGCCTTGCGGATGTCATTCGCCATGTAATAGACCAGGTTGCAGCAGGTTTCGAAGCTGTCGCGGGTCCGCGGGTAGAAATCGAGGTAGAACCGGATCGACTGGAACACCTCGTCGGTGAAAGTGTCTGCCAGCGCGTGCGCCTTGTCACGTTCCCCGAGCAGCAGGTAGTCGGTGACCATCGTGATGGGGAACAGGGCGTTCGAGCTCCAGCCCAGCACCGAATTCTCATACGGGTACCGAACCGGATTGAGGACCTCCTGGCAGAGGTCCAGCATCTCCACCGCCCGGCTGTTCTGACCGGCGTCGATGAACGCGTTCGCCGCGGAGACGAACAGGTTCCGCAACGACATCACGCCCAGGTTGGTATAGAGGTTCTGGTAGTCGACATAGTAGTCATCCCGCGCGGTGGCCGTGAAGCTGAAGCGGTTCTTGATGAGGTCGTACAGCTCGTCCGGGTCGAGCAGGCCGGGTTCCAAGGACTTGACCTTGGTCTTGACCGGGACGAACAGGTAGGAATAGCCGTCATAGAACAGATAGTCTTTCAGGCCGATGTTCAGGTCGCAGCCCTGGTTGAGGACGTTGATGGGACGGTCCCACTGGTACGTGGAGAGGAAATCCAGCAGGAAGAGTTCCGGCTTGCTCAGGTAGTTCTTCCCCTTGGGGATCTCGAGCACGATGGACTCGGGGATCATGTCGGCGAACTTCTCGGAGAGGATGCCGTACTTGAGGACATTCTCCTTGTTCACCGGGATGATCATCTTGCGGGAGACCCAGTAGTCCACCTTGCGGCCGCTCTTTTCGTAGACCAGCTTGGCCTGCGGATGGCGGAACACCGCCAGCACGTCAGCGATCGGCAGCGCCTGGTCACGCGTGTCCTGGATGGGGACGAGTTCGTTGGTGCCATACAGGTACTGGTCCTGCCCGACGCTGAGCTGCAGGCGCGGCGAGTCGTTGCAGGCGTACTTCATCTGGTCGATGTACCAGTCGGTACCGAGCAGCGAGGTGTTGCAGACGCGGACATCCGTCCGGAAACCCTCCACCTCCCGGGCGTACCAGAGCGGGAAGGTATCGTTGTCGCCATGCGTCACCAGGATGCCGTTGTGGCCGACGGAATTCAGGTAGTTCTTCGCCGTCTCCACGGCGGTGTAGCGGTTTGAACGGTTGTGGTCGTCCCAGTTTTCTTCGGCCATAAGGGCGGGAACGCCAAGGCAAAGGACGCCCGTGCCGATTGCAACCACCTTTTCGCGGCCCTTGAGGGCGTCGGAGATCCACTTGTAAATTGCGTACACGCCAAGGCCTATCCAGATGGCGAACATGTAGAAGGACCCGGCATAGGCGTAATCCCTTTCACGCACCTGGTAAGGCGGCTGGTTGAGGTACAGCACAATGGCGATGCCCGTCATGAAGAACATGAGGAACACTATCCAGCTGCCTCTCTTGTCTTTGTCGAACTGGAACACCAGGCCCAGGAGGCCAAGCAGGAGCGGCAGGAAGAAGTAGTGGTTCTTGCCCTTGTTTTCCCGGAGCGGGGCCGGGGCGTCACTCTGGTCTCCAAGCCTTATGGCGTCCAGGAAGCCTATGCCGCTTTCCCAGTTGCCGTCGAAGACATTGCCGGGAACGGGGCTGTGGATGTCGTTTTGGCGGCCCACGAAATTCCACATGAAGTAGCGCCAGTACATCCAGTTGAGCTGATAGTCAAAGAAGTACGCAAGGTTTGCGCCGAAGGTTGGCTTGCGGGTTTTGGTGCCGCGGACGCGCGTACCCTTGCCGCCGGTGTACATCTCGTAGAACTCCACGTAACGGGGGTCTGCCGAAGACCACATCCTGGGGAAGAGCATCTTGCCTTCCGGCTTGTAAATGGCCTCCGTGGGGGCTTCGGCCTTGATGTATTTCCCGTTCATGGGAGCCCAGTAGGTGGAGTTGTCAAGGTCATATGGGGCGTCCCAGTACTGGCCGTAAAGAAGCGGCGTGGAGCCGTACTGCTCACGGCTGAGGTAACGCACAAGGGTGTAGGGGTTGTCCGGCTGGTACTCGTTGGTGGGCGTTTTGACGCTGGAGCGGATAATCACTATGGAGAACAGGCTGAAGCCCATGACCAGGGTGGTCACGCAAAGCAGAACCGTGTTCCAGAATACCCTCCCCTTCTTGAGGGTTGCAAAGAGTCCCCAGAAGCAAAGGGCCAGGAGGGCAACCATGAAGAACAGGGCGCCGCTGTTGTAAGGCAGGCCGAAGCCATTCACGAACAGGCGGTCCACCCCTGCCGCAACCTTAGGAAGGTACGGGATGAAGATGTAAACCAGAAGGAACTCTATCACAACGCCTATGAGGAAGATGCCAATGAGCTTTTTGGCCGGCAGCTTCTTGTCCTCGTTCATGCGGTAATAATACATGAACACAAAGGCGGGGATGGTAAGGAGGTTCAGAAGGTGTACGCCGATTGAAAGGCCCATGAGGAAGGCTATGAGCACAATCCAGCGGTTTGCGTGAGGGCTGTCTGCGGTGTCGTACCACCTGCACATGGCCCAGAACACCAGGGCCGTGAACAGTGAGCTCATCGCATAGACCTCTCCCTCAACGGCACTGAACCAGAAGGTGTCCGAGAAGCAGTAGGCCATTGCGCCCACTACGCCGGAAGCGAGAATGGCTATGGCACTGCCCAATGAGATCTCTCCGCTCGCTTCGCTCGGTCGAGATGACAGAGTGAGCCTCTTGGCAAAGAACACTATGGTAAGGTACAGGAAAAAGATGGTGAGGCCACTGAGGATGGCGTTCATGGCATTCACTGCCACGGCGGCGTGGGCGGCATCGAAGGGGATGGTGAAAAAGCGTGCAAGCAACTGGAACACAGGGTTTCCCGGGGGGTGGCCCACCTCCAGCTTGTATGACGACGCAATAAACTCACCGCAGTCCCAGAAAGACGCCGTGGGCTCTATGGTGGCCAGATACGTGGCGCACGATGCAACCAGCACCGCCACAGCCACTATCCAGTTCCACTTGTTGAATGTTTTCCTGTCCATAAAATAAAAACAATAAGCCTGCAAAGTTAACAAAAACTTTGCAGGCCTCAAATACTAAAGCTGTGCCAGAACGGAGTCGCACACTTCACCAACGGTGGTGGGAAGGGGTGCGCCATCCGGGAAACGCATCTTGAACTTTTCTTCGACGGCAAGGGAAAGGAGCATCATGGTAAGTGAGTCAATCCCGAGGCCTGTGGTAAGAGGAGTGTCAAAAGACACGTTTGTGAGGTCCGTGTTGGGCCTTATGACGGAAATCACTTCCTTGAGTCCGTCAAAAACTTCCTGCCTGGTCATAACTTAGACGCGTGCTACTTTCATTGAGCCGGTGCGCTTGAAGTCTTCCGTGCGCACGGTCATCTTGAGGATCCTGTGGGTGGTGGGAAGGGTGGCGTTCACCTTGTCCACAAGGGCCTGCATGTAGGCGTGGATGTCTTCGGGGGTCTTTCCGTCAAATGCGGGCATGAACGGGAGGATCTCGATGGCAATGACCTTTGCACCGTTGAGGTCGTCTTCCTTCACCATGGCGTCGCGGACGCAAGGATCTGCGTAGAAGGGCTCCTCAAGGCTTTCGGGGCTCACATTCTCACCGTTGGGGAGGATGATGAGGTTCTTGATTCGGCCGGTAATGTACAGGAAGCCTTCGTCGTCGAAGCGGCAGAGGTCACCGGTGCGGAACCAACCGTCCTCGGTGAAGGCCTCGGCGGTACGCACAGGGTCCTTGTAGTAGCCTGAGAACACGTTGTCGCCCTTTACCTGGAGTTCGCCGTCCACAATCCTTGTCTCCTGACCGGGATAGATTCGGCCGATGGAAGTGGGCTTCTCAACGGCATTGGCATTGGCCGAAGTGAGGTTGGCGGTTTCCGTGAGGCCGTAGCCGAAGCAGAACTCCACGCCAAGTTTGGTGAAGATGTCCACGAGGCGCGGAGGTACGTTTGCAGCGCCGGAGATGATCATGCGGAGTTCTCCGCCAAGGAACTGAGGGCCGTACATCTTGACAAGGCCGGAAAGGATGTCGCAGATGCCGGGAACAATCACAAGGAGAGTGGGCTTGATCATGGGCAGTTTGCCAACAGTTGCCTTCATGTCCTCTGCGGTGAAGAGAAGGTTGCCGGTGTAGAAGCAGCCGCAGGTGCCGGCGATGAGGCCGAACACGTGGCTGAGCGGCAGAAGTGCGATGTAACGGTGTACGCCGATTACCTTGCCGGGCTTGAAGATGGCGTTGTAGTTACCTCTCATGAGGGCCCTGTGGCTGAGGACAGCACCCTTAGGAGCGCCTGTGGTACCACCTGTGAAGAAGATGGCGGCGGGGCTTTCAGGATCTACGTCCAGAACTGCGGGAGCCTCGGTGTCTGCGATGGAAGCGGCAGGAAGCACCTTGGTGCCCTGGATGCCTTCAGTGAGGGGCATGAACTCTTCACGCACGAAGATGGCGGCGATGTCGAACTTCATGCAGCAGCCGGCCACTGCGGGAGCGGGAAGCTGTGCGGGGAAATTCATTGCAACGTATCCGGCCGATGTAACGGCGAGGAAAAGTTCTATTGCGTTCTGGCTGTTGCGGTCGAAGATGGCGATGTGAGCGCCCTTGGGAAGGCCGAGGCTATTAATGAATGCACGGCGGCGTGCAACACGGTGGCCAAGCTCTTCATAGGTAATGGTGTTTACCTGGTCGCTGAGAGCGGGTTTTTCGGCATACTGCTTTGTGAACCAGTCTACAAACTGGCCCATTGTGGGGAGATAAGGGATGCTTTCAAACTCCTCTTTGGGGAGCATGCCGTGGAAATACTCTGTGTTTGTCATTGTATTCTTGGTTTTAGGTTTTGGTTCTACAATATCTTTTACATATGAGCGCCTGCGCTGGTAGAGGCGGGTGTCGAAGTTGTCCCAGAGGGACTGCACCTTATGGTTTTCCTCCAGCTGAGGGTTCATGAGCATGTGCTTGATTCCAAGGCGTATGTAATTCTCCATCAGGTACTTGAACATGAGGAGAGCGGCGCCTTTGGCCTGATATTCCGGAAGGATGCCTATGAGAAGGGCCTCCGTGGTGTCGTTGCGCGTAGGAGACAGGGCGGGAAGAAGATACATCCAGCCGAAGGGAAGGATTCGGCCCTGGGCCTTACGGACGGCGGCTGAAATGTGCGGCATTGTAACCGTGAAGCCCACAAGCTCGTCTTTGTCGTTTACCACAAACGCCACAAGGTCCTTGTTGAGAACCGGGACATACTGGCTTACATAACCGTCTATCTGCTCCTGGGTGAGCTTGGTGTATTCATAGAGCCCTGCAAAAGCCTCGTTGAGCACGTGGAACATCTCACGGCCGCGCTTTGCCATTTTCCTGATGGTGCCGGCGGTATAGATGCGAATGCCGAAGCGCTCGGAGATTTTGTCGGCGAACTGGAACATGGGAGGAAGTTCCGAGGGGATGTCCATCACCCTCTGGGTCCAGTCTACGTCCTTGGTGAAGCCAAGGCGCTCCAGATACTCCGGATAGTAGGGATAGTTGTAAATGACGGTGAAGGGGCTCTCGTTTTCAAAGCCCTCTACAAGAAGGCCTTCGCGGTCCATGTCAGTGAAGCCAAGAGGGCCCTTGATCTTGGTGGCGCCCTTTGCCTTACCCCATTCCACGACGGCGTCTATGAGGGCCTTGCAAACGTCAAAGTCCTCGATGAAGTCTATCCAGCCGAAGCGGACGGCATTCTCTTTCCATTTTTTGTTGGCGTTGTGATTGATGATGGCGGCAACGCGGCCGGCCACTGCGCCGTCTTTATATGCAAGGTAGAGTTCCCTCTCACAAAACTCCAGAGACGGGTTCTGGGGGCCGAGGGACTTGTATTCGTCGTCTTCAAACGCGGGGACCCATTTGTCTGAGCCCTTGTAAAGCTTCAAAGGGAATTCAATGAATTCCTTGAGCATTTTCTTCCCTTGTACGGGAAGAATGGTGATATCGGTTTTAGTCATACGGAAGACAAAGATAGCAATTATTTTTCACCTGTGAAAAGCCTGCAGAGACCAGCGGTGTAACTGCGGTGACGAACAGCCTTAAAACCGGCCTCTTCCATCATGGCGCAAAACTTCTCCGGGGGCGGAAATGCATGGACTGATGCCGGAAGGTAGCGGTAAGCCTCCTTGTTTCCGGACACCATCCCGCCGATTAGTGGAAGTATGTGCATGAAATAGAGGTCGTAGAGTTTCCTGAGGAAAGGTTTTTGGGGAACGCCCAGCTCAAGAATCACAGCACGCCCGCCGGGCTTCAGCACACGGCGGAACTCCCTGAGGCCCTTGGCCTTGTCTTCAAAGTTTCTTATGCCGAAAGCGCAGGTGACGCGGTGGAAAGTCCCGTCCTGGAATGGCATTTCAAGGGCATCGGCCACCTGAAGCTTGATGCGGTCGTGGACACCTTCATGGGCGGCTTTTCTCATGAGGGGTTCCATCATGCCGGTGGAAATGTCTATGCCGGTGATGCGGCTTCCGGAACCCGCCGCCTTTGCTATGGCAATGGTAGAGTCTCCGGTACCGCAGGCCACATCAAGGATCTGCTGCTCTGAGCCGTCCACAATCTCTTTCAGCGCTTTTTTGCGCCACAAGTTGTCTATGCCCATTGACATCAGGTGATTGAGCCTGTCGTAGGACGGCGCAATGTCATTGAACATCTTTTCTACTTTCTCTTTTTGGGGCATATGGCTAAGGAACTGGGTCATAACCGCTTCCACCCCAGGGATGGCAGCGAAGGATTCTTCTTACACTGAGGTATAGCCCCTTGAACGGGCCGTGCTTGCGGAATGCCTCCAGCGCATACTGTGAGCACGTGGGGGTGAACCTGCAGGATGGCGGGGTAAAAGGGCTTATGCACAGCTGGTAGAACTTTATGAGCACTACCGCCGGGAAAATGAGGATCTTTTTGACAGTCTCTTTTAGCATAACTGTGATAGGATGGCTGTCATGTCGGCATAAACCACCTCGTACGGAAGCACTTCCGGGGCCGAATAAATGAAAAGGATGTCTACGGGCGCTGTCAGGAGCCCTTTCTGCCTGCGGTAGGCCTCACGGATGCGGCGCTTGAGGAGGTTGCGCTTGACCGCGCGCTTGAAAAGGCGCTTGGGGACGGAAACCACAATACGGGATGCCAGGTCTGGGCCGGGCATGACGGAGTCCTGGCGGGGCAAAACCTTGCACCTGAGGCAGCCGTGGGAGTAACTCTTTCCGTGGGAAAAGAGAGCGGAGACACCGGTAAGGCCGCTCAGACGCTCGCTTTTAGGAAGGGTTTCATCCATTACAGGGATTCAAGGTATATCTCTATGGCGCGGGCTACGGAAGGGGCTTCCGGAGTGGGAGCCTTAACATCTATCCTGAGCCCGGCTTCTTCCATGGCCTTTACTATTGTTCGGCCGAAAGACACCATCTTGATGTCTCCCTGGACAAAGTCCGGGAAGTTTTCCTGGAGACTCTTGACATCCGCCACATTGTAGAAGACAATCATGTCGAATGACTTAATGTCCAGCGAAGAGAGGTCCTGGCTCACGGATTTCACGAAGACGCCGGTGGAATAGTCCAGGCCCTTTTTGTCAAAAAGGGAGGTGATGGCGCCGGTGGATGAGTTGTCGGAGGTGGTGATGAGGAATTTCTCTCCTTTATGCTTGGGGCCGATAAGGTCCACCACGCTTTCCGGAGTACCGTTGCCGAAGAAGATCTTGCGCTTGCGGTAAACGATATGTTTCTGCAGGTACATGGCCACGGCCTCCGTGGTGCAGAAATACTTCATGGTCTCCGGGATTTTCACGCGAAGTTCCTCTGCCAGGGAGAAAAATGCATCTATGGCATGCCTGGAAGAGAAAATGATTGCTGTATAATCAAGGATATTGATGCGCTGAGCGCGGAATTCGCGCGAAGTGAGGGGTTCAATATGGAAGAAGGGGCAAAAGGTGAACTCTACTCCAAACTTTTGCGTAACCGCCTGATACTGCGTAAGGACGCGGGGCGCGTTTTGGGATACCAAAATCTTTCTGATGCTCATCTTTCTATAAAATCTCTCGCTACAAAACCACCGCTGATGCAATGAGGGTGGCCGTGGGTAAAAATTCTAGCGCGCAAAGGTACAAAAAAGTTTGCAAACCGCTGCAAGATAATGACAAAATTTGAGCTTTTCGGACCAAAAAGACACAGTATACCACAGCCAAAAGAGCACTTAGGACGGTCCTGATAATCAGGTCATTGACATCGGCCAAGGTGAGAATTCCAAGCAGCGGGAGGGCAATGAGCATGAGGATGATGAAAAACGTGTAGATTGCCCGGTGTGCAAGCCGGAAATACTCATAGCGGCGGCGCGGTTTGAGGATAATGTAGATGAGCGATCTCAGGAGAATGTATGCGGCAAGCACACCGGCGCAGGCCAGAAGGTGCCATTCCCCGGTAAACTGCTGCATGAACGAAGGGTTGTAGAGCCTGTAGCGGGACATCATGAGGACGGCCGGGACAAGCATGAGATAGGCGAACAAGTTACGTTCACGGGTAACCCTCACGCTGAATTCAAGGGCCTCCGAGCCGCGGGCACGGAACACGGAGTCTGCGAGGTAAGGGGCAAGGTGGAAAAATGTGGGCAGCAGCCCGATGGCCACTGCCACAAAGAGCACCATTATTATGTTTGCCGTCATCTAATTGCCTCTTTTTGCTCCGTATCCAAGTCCCTTGAGGATTTCTACAACCTTGTCGCGGAAATCTCCCTGTATGGTGATTTCTCCGTCCTTGGCGCTTCCGCCCACGCCAAGCCGCGTCTTGAGGGTGCGGCCAAGTTCCTTGAGGTCTTCGGCCCCGCCCACGAAACCGGTTATGAGGGTAACCTGCTTGCCGCCCCGGTTACGGCGGTCTATCCCCACTATGAGACGCTGCTTCCCGGGAGGGAGGGTTTCCTCTTCCCGGGGAGCGTCCGTTTCATATTTGAAGTCCGGGTTTGTGGAGTATACCACGCCCAGACGGTCTTTCCAGTCTCCTGCCATAGCGATTTACCTGCCACGACCCGCGGAATCCACAAGAGCGCGGATGTGGGCACTGAGTTTGTCGTTGGCCACAAGGTCTTCCAGGGTCACGTGCATGCGGTAACGCCAGTAGTGACGCGGGATGGCCGGGATGTTGATGCGTTCGTCTGCGGGGTTGCCCTGATAGCGGACTTCGCCGTCTGTGGCCAGCCAGTCCTGAAGCGGCAGGATGGCGAGCATTGCGGGAGATTTCATGTGCTGGGCCACCACAAGGTCGGCCACCCAAGGCTCGCAGAAATAAGGGGCATCGCCCTCACATCCAAGCATCTGGTTGTAGAAGCGCTGCGTTGCTTCACGGTCTTCCTCCCACCATGCGCGGAGCGGAGAGGTGTCGTGGGTGCCGGTGGCGCACACGCACCAGTAGGGGTACCCGGCCGGATTTGCGAAGGCGTCCTTGGGGTCCTTGGGCATGCGCTGGATTTCAAGGCTCAGGATATTGAGCTCATCCATCACGGAAGGCACACAGGCGGGAATCATGCCAAGGTCTTCGCCGCAGGCCAGCATGCCGGTAGAGCGAAGGAGCGCGGGGAGTTTACGCATGGCGCTTTCCTTCCAGAAGTCGTTGTGGCGATGCCAGAAGAAGTCGTTGTAGAGCTCGTTGTAGCGGTGTTTCTGCCACTCCGGAAGCCAGGAATAGGCCTGGGTGAACTGGGCCGAAATACGGGGATGCCAGTAATCCTTCTTGCGGGGATCCTCAACGAACAGGCGGTCCGAGCCCTCCCCCGCCGAAGGGTCGAAGCCCTGGGCGCGGAGTTCGTCTCCGGAATAAGGCAGCGCCGGGGAGAAATGGCCCATAAGGCCGCTGGTGTACTCCGAGGGGATTTCCCATATACGGAAGAACCCAAGGATGTGGTCTATGCGGAAGGCGTCGAAGTACTGCGCCATGTTGCCCATGCGAGCCTTCCACCAGGCGTAGCCGTCCTTTGCCATCTCTTCCCAGTTGTAGGTGGGGAAGCCCCAGTTCTGGCCGTCTGCGCTGAAGGCATCCGGCGGTGCGCCGGCCTGGGAGTCAAGGTGGAACAGGTGAGGATGCTGCCAGGCATCGGCACTTACGCGGGAAACGCCAATGGGAAGGTCTCCCTTGATGGCCACCCCGTGAAGGTGGGCGTATTTGACGGCGTCTTTCAGCTGGCGGTCCAGGATGAACTGGAGGTAGCAGTAGAAGCCAACCTCCTCCGGGTGTTCGGCCATGAATGCCTGGGCCTTCTTGGCCGAATAGGCCGAATATTTTCCCCAGGTGGAGAAATCAGGTGTACCGTTGATGTCACGGAGCACGCTGAAGACGGCGTAAGGGATGAGCCACTCCTTGTTGGCCTCAACGAAGGCCTCGTAAGCGGGAGTCTCGGTGTCTTTCTGGGTTTTGTAGTGCTTCCTGAGGAGGTCCATCTTAGCGTTGTTGACGGCCTCGTAGTCTATCTGGGGAAGGGCCTCGAATTCGGCCTGCATTGCCTTGTAGGCGGCTGTTTTGCGGATGCCGGCTTCAGGGAGATGGATGAACTGAGGGTGCAGGGCGAAGGAGCTTACGGCGTTGTAGGGGTAGGAGTCCTTCCAGGTGTGGGTCATGGTGGTGTCGTTGACCGGCAGCAGCTGGATTACGTTCTGGTGGGTTTCCACGGCCCAGTCTACAAGGCGCTTGATGTCGTGGAATTCACCTACGCCGAAGCTGTCCTTGGTACGGAGCGAGAACACGGGAACCGCAACTCCGGCGCCTCTCCAGGGTTCCGTGGGGAACGACGGGGCAAGGTCTGCTATTACAAGCTGGGTGTCCTCTGCGGGGACTTCGGCAAAGAAGTGGTTGGGACCGTCTTCCCATCTTTTGATGGCCTTGGTCTTGGTGTCCACAATCACGAACTTGTACTCCATGGGCTCTTTTACGTCCATGGTGAGGAACCACCAGGGGAAGATACCGTCTTCCATGAGATGCACCTTCTTCCATGCTCCAAGGCCGTTTCCGTCTCCCACAATGGCCAGGGATTCGTCTGAGCGGACTTCCGGGGCGGGCACATGGAAGCTCACGTTTCCGCGCTTGCCGGCTTCCGGCTGGGGGTTGCGGAACGACGCTCCGCAGGGCCTTCTGAAAATGACGTCGCTGAAGGCCGATGAGTAGAAGGCCGAATTTGACGGCTTGTCCTGCCAGCGGGAACGCACTATTATGTTCTTCCCGGCCGAAGGGGACTTGTATGTATGGGCGCGCCATTCTCTTTTCACAACTTTTCCTTCACGGACAATCTCAAAGGAGAATTTCTCCCCGGCGTGGATGTCGTGGCCGGTGAGCACAATCTGCCACAGGCCGCCGAAGGAATACTGCATGGGAACGCGGCGCTTGCCTAGCCTGAGGTGAATGGACTCGCCCCAGGAGGTGTGATATTGAAGCTGAATGTTTATGGTCATAAAAGCGTGTTATTGGCATACTAAATTAGATATTTTCGCGCTACTTACAAAACAAAAAGTTATCTTTGTGGAAAAGAATTAACGAATAGGGCTTTTTATTGGACGAATGAGCACCGCAACTGTTGTCAAGAACGCAGGCAGCCATTATTTGCTTAGCCGGCTCCCCGCCTGGGATGTATTTCCGGCGGTCCTCAGGGGCGTACTCAGGCTTGGCGCAGGCAAAACCACCAACCCCGTGGCCGTGGGAGACATTGTCACCTATGAGACCGGCCAGGACGGCACTGCGGTCATCACTTCAGTGCTTCCGCGCCGCAACTATGTCATTCGGCGCTCAACAAACCTTTCCAGGCAGGCGCACATAATTGCGGCCAACCTTGACATGGCATATCTTGTGGTGTCCCTGTATTTCCCGGAGGTCAAATTGCCGTTCCTGGACAGGGTGCTGGTAACGTGTGAGGTGTACGGCATTCCCGCCACCATAGTGCTTTCCAAAACAGATATGTACCGTGCAGAGGCCCCGGAGGCCATAGAGGCGTTCCGCAGCATCTATGAGCGGGCCGGATACCCGGTTCTGGAGACATCCGTGGAAACCGGTGAAGGGATTGACGATCTTCGGGAGGCATGCCGCGGCAAGGTGAACCTTTTCTCCGGAGAGTCCGGCGTGGGAAAATCGTCTCTCATCAAGGCCCTGGACCCTTCGCTGGATCCAAAGGTCGGGGACATTTCGGC
>JAFVDC010000036.1 GCA_017478685.1 Bacteroidales bacterium
CATGGGACTTCCCGGAATCCTTGCTCACGCCTATCACATTGTATCCTGCGGCGCGAAGCGCTTCCCAGTTATCCCTGATAGAACAGGCCTCGGCCGTGCAGCCCGAAGTATTGTCCTTGGGATAAAAATAGACAACTGTTTTCTTTCCTTTGCCGATGAAATCTTCCGACTTCACCGTATTTCCATCCTGGTCCTGGACCTCGAAGGACGGCATTTTATCTCCTATGTGTAGCATGTTCAATAGTGGACGATGATGTGTGTTAAAACTCAGGGGTTTCAATGTCCAAAGTTACAAAAACTTGGGCAAAGTATATAGAAAAAGAGTAAATACCCATAGGAAAGAAATATTCAAAAAAGACGCAGCATAACCGGTATCACAAAAAGAGCTTGGGCGGATGCGGGATTTCAACTATCTTTGTATCAACAAGTATGAATCCTGTATCCGCCACATCTTTGCATCAACATCCGTTTGTAATGCCGTCATGGTGTTAGTTTATATCTTGGTAATTAGTAGTTTATGGAGTTCTTTGGGACTATCGGCAATCCCAAAGAATCTAGTAATTAGTTAACTATCAGCTGTTTAACCCGCACCAACTTCCTGCTTGGACCTGGTCCAATATCCTCCTCGGTACTGACCGTACACGTTTCAAGGCGTTTTTGAGTACATTGAGTACCAGAATGTACTTGGATTGGGCGAGGCTGGTTTAAATGTAACCAACCCCGCCCGCTGAAATGCCATCTCAACATGCTATAAGGCATATGTCTAGGGCGAGGTTGGCTGAACAAAAACCAGCCTCGCCCAAAAGGAGTGCCAGCCTCGCCCAACGGCAGTGCCAACCTCGCTCATACCGGGACGGTTTTGCCGCCAATCCATTAAGAACGCCCACAATGAGGTTTTTGTGTACTGGCGGCTGGCATTTCGGTCCCAGGAGGCATTTCCCTTGCCGCCAGTACAGAAAATGTGCCCCAGGCGGATTCCAGATGGATTGGCGGCAAACAGAAACACATAGTTTTCGCCCCGAGCCTCTATGCAACACATGACGCATCGGCCCAAATGAAAGCTATCATCAATTTAAAATCTGTCTTTTGCCATAATGAGATATTAGTTTTTAAACATACATATTTTTTCGCGGAAATCCGCAAAATTTTATGTATGTTTGTCTTTAATTAAATTGCAGGCATCCTGTTACAGTTCATGAACAAGACTTTCGGACACTTCGACGACAACGCGCGGGAATATGTCATCACAAACCCGGCAACTC
Source organism: Bacteroidales bacterium (assembly GCA_017478685.1). Next base: position 1,263 of record JAFVDC010000036.1, read on the forward strand.
CCTGGCCCTGGATCAATTACATGGGAACGGAAGATTTCTTTTCCCTCATTTCCAATACTGCTGGCGGCTACTGCTTTGCAAAAGACGCAAAGTTCCGCCGCATCCTGAGGTACAGGTACAACGGCGTCCCCATGGACGACGGCGGCCGTTACTACTACATAAAGGACGGAGGCTCTGTCTGGAATCCGGGATGGAAACCCTGCAAGGCCGCCCTGGACCGCTATGAATGCCGCCACGGAATGGGCTACACCCGCATTATCGGAGAAAAGGACGGCATTTCGGCCGATGTCCTGTTCTTTGTCCCCATCGGCCACCGCTGCGAGGTCCACAAGGTTACCATCACAAACAAGGGAAACGCCAGAAAGACCATCCAGCTGTATTCCTTTGCCGAATGGTGCCTTTGGAACGCCTCCACGGACATGGAGAATTTCCAAAGGAATCTCTCTACCGGAGAGGTTGAGATTGAGGGGAACGTGCTCTACCATAAAACAGAATACAGGGAGCGCCGTGACCACTACGCCTTCTTCGGCGTAAACCGTCCCTTCCAAGGCTTTGACACAGACCGCGAAACCTTCATTGGCATGTATAACGGCTTCGATGCCCCGCAGCAGGTGCTTGCCGGCACGTCCGGAAACTCCGTAGCACACGGCTGGAGCCCCATCGCCTCACATCGCCTGGACCTTACCCTTGAGCCCGGGGCCTCCGAGGACATAGTGTTTGTCCTGGGCTATGTGGAAAACCGTCCGGAAGAAAAGTTCGTGGCCCCCAAAGTCATAAACAAAGCCAAGGCCCTTGCCATGATGGAGGCCTTTTCTTCGGCCGAAAAAGTGAATGCCGCCTTCCTTGAACTCAAAGCGTACTGGGACAACCTCCTGGGCCGGTTCAGCGTGTCCTCCGATGTCCCGGAACTGGACCGCACCGTGAATATCTGGAACCAGTACCAGTGCATGATCACCTTCTTTTTCAGCCGAAGCGCCAGCTATTTTGAAAGCGGAATCGGCCGTGGAATGGGCTTCCGCGACTCCAACCAGGACCTCGCGGGCATAGTGCACCTTATCCCGGAAAGGGCCCGGCAGCGCATCCTGGACATTGCCGCCACGCAGTTCCCTGACGGCGGATGCTACCACCAGTACCAGCCCCTCACCAAACGCGGCAACAACGACATCGGCGGCGGATTCGGAGATGACCCCCTCTGGCTCATCTTCGGCACGGTGGCCTACATCCGGGAAACCGGAGACTTCGGCATACTCAATGAAAAAGTGCCATTTGACAACCAGCCCGGAACGGAGGTTACGCTTCTGGAGCACCTCAAAATCAGCTTCCGCCATGTGCGGGAAAACCTTGGCCCTCACGGTCTTCCGCTCATAGGAAGGGCCGACTGGAACGACTGCCTCAACCTCAACTGCTTCTCCGACAACCCCGACGAAAGTTTCCAGACCACGGAGAACAAGACAGAGGGCAGCCAGGCCGAATCCCTCATGATTGCCGGCCTCTTTGTGGCCGAAGGAAGAGACTTCGCAGAACTTCTTGAAAGAATCGGAGACAGTGACGCCGCGGAGGTGAAAACCGCCGTCACATCTATGGAAAACGCCGTTAAAACGCATGGCTGGGACGGAGAATGGTTCCTCAGGGCCTATGACTACTACGGCAACAAGATAGGCTCCCATGAGTGTGCCGAAAGCAAGATCTTCATCGAGAGCCAGGGCTGGTGCACAATGGCCAGGATCGGCGCCGAAGAAGGCCTCTGCGACAAAGCCCTCGATTCCGCCTGCAGGATGCTGGAATGCGAGCACGGCCTGGTCCTGAACGCCCCGGCATATTCGGCCTACCTTAAAGAGTACGGAGAAATAAGCAGCTACCCGGAAGGATACAAGGAAAACGGCGGCATCTTCTGCCACAACAACCCCTGGATCATAATTGGAGAGGCCATGGCCGGCCGCCCCGAAGACGCCTGGCGCCACTACACTAAGATTACGCCCGCCTTCTCAAAAGACCAGAGCCTGAGGAAAGTGGAGCCCTACGTCTTCTGCCAGATGGTAGCCGGAAAGGAAGCCATCAAGCCCGGAGAAGGCAAGAACAGTTGGCTCACCGGCACTGCGGCCTGGACATGGAAGGCCGTCAGCGAGTCCATACTTGGCATCAAACCGCAGTTTGACGGCCTTCTCATAGAGCCCTGCATTCCCTTGAAATACGGCACATACCATATCAGGCGCCGCTTCCGTGATGCCGAATACGAACTCAGCATCCACTGCACGGAAAACGGTCCCGGCCGTGTTTTCATCCCCTACAAAAAGGGAAAGCAGGTTCTGGACATAGAGCTTTAACGGCCTCAAGATGAGTATCTACAGAAATATTCCCGCCGAAGAATTGAGGGACATAGAGGGCCGAATCCTCTATGAGGACAACCATATCCTTATCTTCAACAAAAGGACCGGAGAGATTGTTCAGGGAGACAAAACCGGAGACGAGCCCCTGTCCGAAACCCTTAAGGCGTTCATCGCCCAAAGAGACTCCAAGCCCGGCCAGGTATTCATGGGAGTTCCCCACCGCCTTGACAGGCCTGTGAGCGGCGTATGCATCTTTGCCAAAACCTCAAAGGCGCTGGAAAGGCTGAACCAAATGCTCCGGGACGGAGACATCCACAAAACCTACTGGGCACTTACCGCCCAAAAACCTCCCAAAGAATCCGACACCCTTACGGATTTCCTTGTAAGGAACGAGTCCCAGAACAAGTCCTATGTGTCCAAAAACGGCAAGGAAGCACGCCTAAAGTACACCCTTATCCAAAAGACAGAGCGCTACTACCTCCTTGAAGTCCAGCTATACACCGGCCGCCATCACCAGATACGCTGCCAGCTCTCCCACATGGGCTGCCCCATCAAAGGAGACCTCAAATACGGGGCAAAACGCTCCAACCCAGATGGCGGGATAAGCCTTCTTGCCAGGCGTATACAGTTTATCCACCCCGTCAAGAAGACAGAGGTGGATATAACGGCTCCAGTTCCGGGGAGCTGGAAAGGCATTGAGGAGGGGTAGTTTCTCGCCGGCGTCCGCATGATAATCAAAGCTTTTCCCGGTATTTAAGTCTTATCCTGTTGCACCAATAACTTGGCGGCTCCCCCATCACGCTTTTGAAACTGCTCAGAAAGGAGGATTCGTTCCCAAACCCGGACAACTGGGCAAGGTCCGTAATCCTCAGGCTCATGTTGGCCCTGAACAGCTCCATGGCATACATTACCCTATAGTAGTTCACGTATGCCCTGAAATTCTTACCGGAGAATCGATTGATGGTTTTACTTAAGTAGAATCTGTTGGTAAAAAGCGCATTGGCCAAATCCTGAAGCTGGTAGTCCGTCACAAGATAAGGCTTTCGCTCAACCATGTATCTGCAACACCTGTCGTAAAGGAACTGATCGGTCACCGTAAAGTCTTTCGCGGAATCTTGCGGATACATTTCGTCCGCACCGGGCCGCAGAATGTCTATGGCCCTCAGTTTGGCTTCCTTCCTGTACAGCTGCACGCTCAAGTAAACAACTCCGGCGGCAAGCAGCACTGAAACGAAAGCCATAACAATTGTCAGAAAGTTCATGGCGTTCAAATCGGCAGGCCGGGCGCCGGACGAGAAACCCCTCTCAATATGTCAATGAAAGTTACTTCTTTATGGTGTCGAATCCCTTTCCATACACGCCGTTGACGGAACTTACGGAAAGGAAAGCATGTGAATCCAGCTGCTTGATGTATCTCAGAAGCAGGTTAAGGTCTGTTTTACGGGTAAGGACCATAAGCACTTTGGTTTCCTGCTTGGTATACCAGCCATGGCCGTCAAGCACGGTTACGCCCCTGTGAAGGTCATGGGTGATGGCATCGGCAATCTCAACATAATTCTTGGACAGGATGAACAGCTGCACGCTCTGCTGGGAACCGGAAATGTACATGTCCAGCACATAACTGTTTACGGTAACCAGGATAAGGCCATACAGGACCGTTGTTATTTTTTCGGCGAATGGCATCTTGAACATCACGGGGTTCCCGGCGCTGTCAAGCACTGCAAGGCCGGTTTCGGGGTCCAGTTGGGTGACGAAAGACGGAACCAGGAGGGATGAGCCGATGATAATGAAATCAAGGAAAAGGATAACCTTGCCCGGAGACACATTGTGGTACTTGGTGTAGATGAGCGCAATGATGTCCGTGCCTCCCGTGGACCCTCCGTTGGAGATACTCATTCCTATGCCGATACCGGCCAGGAGGCCGCCCATGAGGACGCTAAGGAGCTTGCTGTTGTCTATGGCCAGGGTTTTAATGATAGTGGCGGGAATGACTCCCGGAAGGAACCTCAGGGCAACCGAAGCCAATATGATGGCGTAGATTGTCTTTGCGCCGAATCCCATTCCAAGCACAACCATGGCGGCAACCACAAGGATGGCATTCAGGATAAAGTAGCTGTAACCCATCTGGACAGACCCGTGGGTTGCGTACTGGATCATGGAGCTGATACCGGATACTCCACCGCCAATGAGGTTGTTGGGAATAAGGAAGAGAGACCAGGCCGTGGTGTAGATAAGGATACCAAGGGTAACCATTATCCACTCCTTGATGTTGGTAAAAACGGTTTTCTTTAAAATGGGCATAGCTCTATGATTGTTTCTTTTTCTTTACGATTCCGGTTTTCATCTGGTCAAATCCCTCACCGTAAACGTTGTTTGCGGGCACAACCGTCACAAAGGCGGTCTCGTCAATGTCTTTTACCGCCTTCACAAGTTCCGGAAGTTCGGTTTTACGGAGCATCACCATAAGCACCTGACGGTCTTCCTGGGTATACCAGCCCACCGCCTTAAGGGCAGTCACTCCCCTCTCCATGTCCTGGTTTATATAGTCCCCTATCTTTTTATAATGATTGGAGAATATAATCACCTGCACCGTGGAATCCTTGCCAAGCATGATGAGGTCCAGCACATAGGCGCACACGCCCATGGTGATATAACCGTAGACCACATCCGTGAAGCAGTGCCCGGGCACAAAGATAAGGAGGGTGATTACAATGAAATCGGCAAAGAGGTAAAAACGGCCGATGGTTATGGGCCAGAACTTGTTCACGATAAGCGCAAGGATGTCCGTGCCGCCGGTGGAGCCGCCCCTCATTATGATAAGCGCAAGGCCCACCGCCTCCAGAAGACCGCCTATGATGGGCACAAGGATACCGTCCCCTACATACAGCGCCTGCCCTTCCACGGACCAAAGGAACTTCATGCTCTCATCTCCGAGGATTCGGAAAAGGGCCGTTGAAATCACTATGGCATAGATGGTTTTTATGCCGAAACCCTGCCCCAGGATAATCCAGGCCAGGATAAGAAGCAGCACGTTGATGCCAAAGTACCAAATGTCCACAGACACTCCGGTTACCATGGAAAGGAGGGCCGAAGCGCCCGTGAGGCCACCGTCGATCATGCCGTTGGGAAGAAGGAAACTCTGCCACGCCATCACAAAAAGGATAACGCCTATCGTGATGACGATGTAGTCAAAAATCCCTATTAGAATCTTTTTCTTGCGGTCCATCGTTTACTTCTTTAGCACCACGTTTACAATTCGGCCGGGAACCACTATCACCTTGGCAATGCTCATGTCCCCGACGTACTTGGGCGTACTCTCATGGCCGCGCACCAGGGCCTCGACGTCTGAAGGAGAGGCCGATGCCGGGACATCCAGGAAGAAACGGGTTTTGCCGTTGAAAGACACCGGGTATTTGACCGATGAATCTGCCGCAAGGGCTTCATCATATTCAGGGAATTGAGCGTACACCACGGAAGTCTCATGTCCAAGCTGATGCCACAGTTCCTCTGCAATATGCGGGGCAAACGGGCTCAGGATAACGGTCAGGGGCTCCAGGATGGCCCTCTTGGAACAGTTTCCAAGTTCGTTCAGGGCAATCATGAAGGCCGAAATTGTGGTATTGTAGGAGAAATTCTCTATGTCCTCCTGAGCCTTGCCGATAAGCTTGTGAAGGGCCCTCAGTTCATCCTTTGTGGGCTCTTCATCAGTGACAAGCCACTTTTCACTGTCCCAGAACAGGCGCCAGAACTTCTTGAGGAAGCGGTTCACGCCGTCTATGCCCTTGGTATCCCAGGGCTTGGCCTGTTCAATGGGGCCAAGGAACATCTCATAGAGACGGAGGGTATCGGCACCGTAGGTATCGCAGATCTTGTCCGGGTTAACCACGTTGTACATGCTCTTGGACATCTTTTCAATGGCCCAGCCGCAAATGTACTCCCCATTTTCCAGGATGAACTGAGCATTCCTGTAATCCGGGCGCCATGCGCGGAAAGCCTCAAGGTCCAGGCGGTCGTTGTAGACGATATTTACATCCACGTGCACCGGAATGGTCTCGTACTGGTCCTTAAGGCCGGCCGAAACAAAGGTGGAGGTGCCTGGAATCATGTACACGAAGTTGGAGCGGCCCTGGATCATGCCCTGGTTGACAAGCCTCCTGAAAGGTTCGTCCTCGCAGACATAGCCATAGTCATAGAGGAACTTGTTCCAGAAGCGGCTGTAGATGAGGTGGCCGGTTGCGTGCTCGGTGCCTCCCACATAAAGGTCCACGCTCTTCCAGTAATCGTTGGCCTTGTGGCTCACAAGGGCAGTGTCATTGTGGGGATCCATGTAGCGCAGATAGTATGCGCTGGAGCCTGCA